>NZ_CDRRQK010000004.1:0-164536 GCF_977044405.1 Dorea sp. | reverse complement strand
TAGATAGGTCAGAGGTGGAAGTACAGTAATGTATGGAGCTGACTGATACTAATCGGTCGAGGGCATGACCAAGCAAGGTGATAGGTAGGATGAAAGAAAATATTTCTTGTATGCAGTTTTGAAGGTATATGAAAGATAAGAAGCAATCAACATGTGTTGGTTGTTTTTTTGTTGATGTAAAACGGTCACTTGCAAGTGGAATGAACGGACATCTGTCAAAGCCTGTGAACATACAGAAACTGGAAGAAATATTGGGAGCTTTGATCAGCTGACAGGAGAAAATGCGGTAGTCATACGGTACAACAGAGATAACAGATATACGACAGAGTAAAAAAGCGCTGGAAACGGTATAGCCCGGTTAACCAGCGCTTTTTTAGATCGCCATGTGTTCAGAAAAGAAGCTGTCGGTGTCAGATCCTTTCTGAACGCATAAAGTATGCAGAAAAAGTTGCCAGTGGCAGGTCTTTCAGGTACTTAAGTATTCATAAGAAGTTGTTTTTTATGTTGTTTTTTATGTTCTTTTTTCTGTATATACATAGCCGCATCGGCTTGTTTTAAGATGGCATCAATGCCGATAGCTTTCTGATCGTTGGAAAGCTTTACAATACCAAAGCTAAAGTTCTTATCATAAGGTCTGGTGGATTCGGCGATAAAGTCCTTTTGGATCTTCCGGATCTTTTTTTGTGCGACGTCTTCCGGACATCCTTTCAGGATAATACAGAATTCATCACCGCCGACACGGGCGAATACATCATGTTCACGGATATTGTGTTTTACAATATCAACAAAGTGGCAGATATACCAGTCCCCTTCCATATGGCCATAGGTATCGTTCACATATTTCAGATGATCCAGGTCACAGTAGCAGAAGATCAGATCATTGCCGGTGTCTAATAGTTCATCGAGCTTCTTCTGGAAATAACACCGGTTACCAATCTGGGTCAGAGTATCAAAGTAAGCTTCCTGTTCGAGCTTGTCCTGTTCAAGCTTATCTTTGGTAACTTCCAGAATGATGTGTGCATAGGCTTCTTCCCCCTGCCATTCCATCAAAGCAGTTGTGATACGGTAAAAGTGATGAGAGGAATCTTCAGCATCCCAGGTCCATTCATAGGAGGCTTCATCAGAAGCTTTTTTTAACTGACCGGCTTTCTGTTTCTCAAGGAAGATCTTATAGAGCTCATAGTTCTGAAGCTTTTCAATATTATTGCGGCTGGAATAAAGAATTCGTGGGTCATTGATACTTGTAACGAGGATATCTTCTTTACTGCGTTTGATCAGGTCAAGCAGAAGTCCGTTGTAGTTATCGACCATATCTGCATGATTTTTTTCACGTTCTGCTTCTTCTTTTAAAAATTCTTCACGTTCATGGAGTTGCTTTGTCATGGTGTTAAATGCTTCAGAGAATTCTCCGAGATAAGATACCGTCTGAGAGTAGTCACCTTTTGCAACCTGCTTGGCCTGCCAGGTCAGATGATTCAGATTGGCATGGATGTTCTTGAGATTCTCACATAAAAAGTTATCTCTGGAAGGAGTAAAATCTGTCAGATTACCATTGGAGAGCGCAGCAGAATACGTCTTCATCTCGCGGACAGCGTGATCAAGATACTGAAGCCCCATTCCAAGCTTCTGGAAAGGTTCGTCCAGAAGCTCAATATCCAGGGATGCGGGTTTTGGATCATATAAAATGCTCCTCAGATATTCAAATAATAATTGGCAGTTTCTATCTTCCATAAATGTATCTCCTGAAATAATAACTTGCAAAATAATCTTTCAAAACAGAATGAAAATGCAAAGCATCTGCAACATCATCTCACTGTGCGGGCAGACATGTTGCCGGATTATTCGGTATCTTCAACTGCAGCATGAAATCTGCAGACACGGTCGCCGGTTGCCCAGCAGTCAACTTCAATTGCGGTGTATGGTTTTCCGGAATACACAGAAAGAATTCCAGAGATGAATCCCTCATCATAATTACATACAGTTTCGCCAAGAACCGGAAGCCCGGAACAGTCGGCATCCTCTGCTACGGTCAGGATGATCTTACCACTTTCTTCATCTACGTTTTCGATACGGAGAACACCGATCTTTAATTCCTGCATACGGTCCTGAAGCTCACCGACAAATTTGTCCAGTGACTGGTCCATATTAAGGAATTGTTTGGCGAAGAATTCACCGGCAGTACGTCCGGCATTCCGGAAGATTTCTACCTGTTCTTCTTTTCCGTAACGTTTGATCAGTTCGTCTTTCAGAGAGTACTCAAGCATGCGGTATACCATAACCGGAAGCTCAGCTCCAAGATTCTCACGGCTGTCCGGATTATAATACAGATAATCAGCAAAACTGATTGGTTTCTGGTCTTTTAAAAATATATTTTCTACCATAAAAATAACGTCCTTTCTCTACAAAAGACCTTTGCAGACTCGCTACTTTTAGTATAGCATTGAATAAACGGTGGTTCAATAAAAGATTATCATTCATAGTATATACAGGATATAATAATTGTTATTATTGAAAAAATATGCTACTATCTATATAGAATACGGTCTGAATTAACAGGCTGGAAAGAACATATTTATATTTATTAAGGAGGAATCTAATACTATGATTACCTGGAACAACTTAGATACCCTTACATCATTCAAAGAACTTGAGAATGTAGAACGTGTAAATCTTGTAGAAGCAATGACAGGAGAAAGCGGAGCAGAACGTGTAAAGAATTACAGCGTTCCGATGGCAGAAGGACTTACTTATAACTATGCTGCAAAGCAGGTTGATGATAAAGTACTGGCTGCACTTGCAAAATTAGCAGACGAAGCACAGCTGGTAGACAAATTCGAAGCACTGTATAACGGAGAAGTGATCAACACAGGTGAAAAACGTCTTGTACTTCACCACATGACACGTGGACAGCTCGGAGAAGCTGTAGAAGCTGACGGCGTGGACAAGCGTGCATTCTATACAGAGCAGCAGGCTAAGATTGCAGATTTTGCAAATAAAGTACATGCAGGAGAGATTACGAACGGAGCCGGTGAAAAATTCACGACAGTTGTTCAGATCGGTATCGGTGGAAGTGACCTCGGACCTCGTGCAATGTATCTTGCACTTGAAAACTGGGCAAAGAAAAATGATACATTTAAGATGGAAGCAAAGTTCATCAGTAACGTAGACCCTGATGATGCTGCAGCCGTACTGAATTCTATCGATGTGGCGCACTCTATCTTTGTATTAGTATCAAAATCAGGTACAACACTTGAGACATTGACCAATGAATCATTCGTAAAAGATGCCCTGAAGAACGCAGGACTGGATGCTTCTAAGCACATGATCGCTGTTACAAGTGAGACATCTCCACTGGCTAAGAGTGATGATTACCTTGCCGCATTCTTCATGGATGACTATATCGGTGGACGTTATTCTTCTACATCTGCAGTTGGAGGTGCGGTATTATCCCTGGCATTTGGTCCGGAAGTATTTGCACAGTTCCTGGAAGGTGCAGCAAAGGAAGATGTACTGTCTAAGAACAAAGACGTATTCAAAAACCCTGCAATGCTGGATGCATTGATCGGTGTATATGAAAGAAATGTATTGGGATATCCAAGTACGGCAGTACTTCCGTATTCTCAGGCATTGAGCCGCTTCCCGGCACATTTACAGCAGTTAGATATGGAGTCTAACGGAAAATCTGTAAACCGTTTCGGAGAGCCGGTTGATTATCCTACAGGCCCGGTTATTTTCGGAGAACCTGGAACAAACGGACAGCACTCATTCTATCAGTTACTGCATCAGGGAACAGACATTGTGCCATTACAGTTTGTTGGATACAAGAACAGCCAGATGGCAACAGATGTTGTAATTCAAGACAGCACAAGTCAGCAGAAACTGTGTGCAAACGTAGCTGCCCAGATCGTAGCATTTGCATGTGGTAAGGCAGATGAGAACCGCAATAAGAACTTCGAAGGTGGACGTCCATCAAGCATCATCATCGGAGAGCAGGTAAATCCGGGATCTCTTGGAGCACTTCTTGCACACTTCGAGAACAAAGTAATGTTCCAGGGATTCGTATGGAACGTGAACAGCTTCGACCAGGAAGGTGTTCAGCTTGGTAAAGTACTTGCAAAACGAGTACTGGCGCATGAGACAGACGGAGCACTGAAAGTATTCAGTGACTTATTGAATATTTAGGCGAATCAAGTAACGAAGCAGATTGCGAATATCCGTCTGACTTACTATACGTTGGAAAAAATGATGTTGTTTGTATAGAAGTGATTTCTATAAATACGCAGGTAATTACTTGTTAGAGTAATCGAATAGTGGTATGATAGTGCTGTTAATCGGGAATATCCGGTTGACAGCATTATTTTTTAGAACATGGGAGAAGCTGTCAGTGGCAGGTTCTCTGTATGGAAATGAAAGGAAAATAAGAACGTGACCTATAAAGAAGCAAGGGTATATTTGGACGAAATGTCGAAATACGGAAGTGTACTTGGCTTAGATACGATTCGAGGTCTGTTGCGTGAGCTGGGAAATCCGCAGGATGACTTAAAGTTCATACATATTGCAGGAACGAATGGAAAAGGATCTGTGCTTGCATACACTTCAACGATTTTAAGTAAGGCAGGATATAAAACCGGACGATATGTTTCACCGACAGTAATCTCGTATCTGGAAAAGATTCAGGTAGATGGAGAATGGATTTCCGAAACTGAATTTGCAGATATAACAGAACAGGTAAAAGAAGCGATTGACCGGCTAAAGAGCAAAGAACAGCCTGTCCCGACGGTGTTCGAGACAGAGACGGCAATGGCTTTTTTGTATTTTAAAAAGAAAAATTGTGATCTGGTTGTATTAGAGACTGGTCTTGGCGGCGAGACGGATGCGACGAATATTGTAAAGAATACGGTATGTGCGGCATTTGCAACCATCAGTGTGGACCATCTGGGCATGATTGGCGATTCGCTTGAGGAGATTGCGCAGACAAAGTCAGGAATTATAAAACCGGGATGTAAAGTAGTATCGGCAAGACAGAAGGAAAGTATAAGCAAGATTTTGCAGGAAAAGGCCGGAAGTCTTGGATGTGCTTACGTAGAAGCAGAACCGGAGCTTATGGAGATAGAGGCAGATGACTATAAGGGAATTACATTTTCATATAAGGAATATCTGCATATGCAAAGTCAGATTGCCGGAGAATGCCAGAGAGAGAATCTGGCGGCAGCACTGGAAGTAATCAATAGCCTTAAGGATCTGGGGTATGAGATTACGGAAGAGGCAGTGCGGGATGGCATCCGTGAGACGAGATGGGCCGGACGGTTCACCTGTCTGTCGGAAGAACCGGTAGTGATCGTGGATGGTGCACATAATGAAGATGCGGCGAAGAAATTGCGAACGTCACTGGAACGGTATTTTAAAGAAAAAGAAATCATATTTATCATGGGTGTATTCAAAGATAAAGAATACGAAAAGATTGTGCAGATATTAAGTCCGTTGGCATCGAGAGTCTATACGGTGGATCTTCCGAATAAAGAACGTACTCTGCCCGGAGAAAAACTGGCAGAATGCATCAGAAATACGGCGCAGAAATCAATAACAGATGAGAAAAAAATACCGGATATAGCAGGTGGATGTCAAGAAGAAACATGCCGGAAGAATAAAGGAAAGTTCCTGGCAGTAACAGCTGAAAAGAGTATAGAAGAGGCTGTGGCAAAAGCGTATGATTATGCAAAAGAGGATGCAGAAAACAGAGTAGTGGTTGCCTGTGGTTCGTTGTCCTATCTCAGTGAAGTAATTCAGTGTGTGAAAGATATGAAAATGTAATACATACCGGTATTGAATCAGGAATCTGTGAAGGATTATTACAACAGATATGAGTACAATGAATCAGGAACCGGAAGACAATAATTGAGGATATACGAAGAGTAAATTCTGCAAAGAAAGAGTCATAAAGAAAGACGAGGAAGAAAATGATTGATCATGAAAAGATAGAACAGGCAGTGCGCCTTCTCCTGGAAGGCATGGGAGAAGATGTGAACCGGGAAGGCCTGATTGATACGCCGGACCGTATTGCCAGAATGTATGAAGAGATATATGGAGGTATGGATGAAGATGCCGGAACGCATCTTTCCAAAACATTTACGGTAGACAGCCAGGAGATGGTGGTAGAAAAAGATATTACCTTTTATTCTACCTGTGAACATCACCTTCTTCCATTTTACGGAAAGGCGCACATTGCCTATATTCCGGATGGTAAGGTTGTCGGGCTTAGTAAGCTTGCACGGACGGTGGAGGTATTTGCCAGAAGACTGCAGCTTCAGGAGCAGCTGACCGGTCAGATTGCAGATGCACTGATGGAACATATGCAGCCAAAAGGCGCACTGGTCATGATTGAGGCCGAGCATATGTGTATGACGATGCGCGGGATCAAGAAGCCGGGAAGCCAGACCGTTACAATCGCAAGACGCGGTGTATTTGAAGAAGATCCGGCACTGGAAGAGAGATTCTTCCGGCTTCTTGGCAGATAAAGAACAGATGAATGTTACGGTTGGTATAACGTATGAGCTGTAACAGAGTTAAAATAAAACAGAAAAACGTAAAGATATGAAAAAAGAAATAAAGAAAAGAGATAAGATGCCGCGGCTGAACGCGGTTATAAATCACGAGTTATATCAGAAATATTATGAAAGAATCCGATCCTGTGAGACGGACCGGATCTTTTGCTGTCATCAGATGAATCATCTCCTGGATGTGGCAAGGATTGCATATATTAAGAATCTGGAAGAAGGTCTGGGTTATGAAAAGGAACTGATCTACACGGCAGCAGTTCTTCACGATATTGGCAAATCGTTCCAGTACAGAGAACAGATCCCACATGAGATAGCAGGGGAAAAGGTGGCAAGAAGGATTCTGGATTCGCTCCCGGAGGAAGTGAACTTCACAGATGAGGAAAAAGAACTGATCTGTCTGGCGGTAAAAGGACACAGAAGAAGACATGAGGGGATGCAGCAGATAGAGGAGCTTTTTTACGAAAGTGACAAAAGATCCAGAATGTGTCTGTCCTGCGCAGCAGAAAAGAAATGCAACTGGGACAAAGAAGAAAAGAATATGGAGATTACGATATGATTATAGGTGGAAGAGAATTTGACACAAAGAATAACACATATATTATGGGAATCCTGAATGTAACACCGGATTCCTTTTCTGACGGTGGAAAATTTAACGGCATGGATGCAGCGATGGCACATGCCAGACAGATGGTAGAAGAAGGCGTGGATATCATCGATGTAGGCGGGGAGTCTACACGTCCGGGGCATATACAGATCACAGATGAAGAAGAGATTGCAAGAGTGACACCGGTCATCGAGGCGCTGAAAAAAGAATTTGACGTGCCGGTATCCATCGATACTTATAAGAGTCATGTGGCAGAAGCAGCCATTCAGGCGGGGGCAGACCTGGTAAATGATATCTGGGGACTAAAATATGATGAGAAGATGGCAGATGTGATCGCAAAATATAATGTGGCATGCTGTCTGATGCATAACCGTGAGAAGGCAGAATATCAGAATTTTTTGAAAGATTTTATGGATGATATGAAAGAATGTGTAAGGATTGCAAAGAATGCAGGCATTGCAGATGACCAGATCATCCTGGATCCGGGTGTAGGATTTGGAAAAACATATGAGATGAATCTGGAAATCATTGACCGGATGGAAATCTTAAATGAACTGGGCTACCCGGTATTACTTGGAACATCCAGGAAATCCGTGATCGGTCTGACACTCGATCTTCCGGTAGATCAAAGAGAAGAAGGAACGATGGTTACAACCGTCTATGGAGTCCAGAAAAGATGCGCATTTGTCAGAGTTCACGATGTAGAGAAGAATAAAAGAGCCATCCAGATGACAAAGGCGATCATGAGAAAGCATGAAGTATGAGATGCAGGATTCTGAAGTTATGATAAGTAAGAGTGTGAGGTTTATAACATGGAATGGGACAAGATTAAGATAGAGGATCTGGAAGTATTCGCCAATCACGGTGTATTTCCGGAGGAAAATGTACTGGGGCAGAAGTTCGTGGTGTCTGCTGTCCTGTATACAGATACCAGAAAAGCAGGGCTTGAGGATGAATTAAGTGCATCGATCCATTATGGGGAAGTAAGTGCATTTATTACAGAGTATTTAAAGAGTCATACATTTAAGCTGCTTGAGAAGATTGCAGAAGGACTGGCCGAAGAGATGCTGCTTAAGGTTGAGGGGTTACAGAAAGTAAAACTGGAGATTAAAAAACCATGGGCCCCTGTGGGTCTTCCGCTTAAGACGGTAAGCGTCGAGATTGAGAGACAGTGGCATACAGCATATATTGCACTGGGATCTAATATGGGTGACAGCCAGAAATACCTGGACGAAGCAGTAAAAGCACTGGATGAAGTGCGTAATACCAAGGTTGAAAAAGTATCGGGATTCATCACAACACCGCCGTATGGTGTGACGGATCAGCCGGATTTCTTAAATGGATGTCTGAGACTGCGGACTCTCCTGTATCCGGAAGAATTATTAAAAGAACTGAACCGGATTGAAAAAGAAGCCGGAAGAGAGAGGATTATCCACTGGGGACCAAGAACACTGGATCTGGATATTATATTTTATGATGACCTTGTAATGGAAAAAGACGAGTTATGTATTCCGCATGTGGAGATGCATAAGAGAGAATTCGTACTGGAGCCGTTAGAGGAAATCGCTCCGTATAAGAGACATCCGGTATATGGGAAGACAGTCAGAGAGATGCTGGAGGATCTGAGAGAGGAGAAATAAAGCAGCAAAGAGTGGAATGTTGCGAACGAAAAGAATAGAAGAATATAAGTTACTGGGTGCAAGGTGTGTGAACAGTAAAAATATGACGGAATGGGGAAATAAAATGGATATTCAGGATTGGGTTATATTTGTGATTGAGCTGATCGGAACAGTTGCATTTTCAGCTTCAGGAGCAATGGTAGGAATTGAGTGTGGAATGGACATATTTGGTGTATGTGTACTTGGGGTTTCGACTGCAGTGGGCGGTGGAATGATACGTGATGTCATACTTGGGAAGATCCCATCGGCACTGATGCATCCGGTGTATGTGATCTATGCCGTAGTTGCAGCTATTTTTGTATTTGCTATTATATATTTTCGAAGAAAATACTTGCAGGATGGGTTTGGAGAGTTTTATGATAAAGTTATGTTAGCAATGGACTCCGTAGGACTTGGAATTTTCTCGGCGATGGGAGTAACGAAAGGAATCAGCTGCGGATACATCGATAATACATTCTTATTAGTATTTCTGGGAACAATGACCGGAGTTGGAGGCGGACTTCTGCGGGATACGATGGCGGGAGTGGCACCGTACATTTTTGTAAAACATATCTATGCGTGTGCTTCGATTATCGGGGCATGGGTGTGTGTGCTTGTGTATAGGGATTTTGGAGAATTGCTGGCAATGGTAGTGTCTTCCGTAGTCGTTATGGTAATTCGTTTTCTGGCAGCACATTACAGATGGAATCTGCCAAGAATCCGGTAGTTATGGAGAATAGATATTCGTAAAAGGGAGGTATTGGAGTGATTGATATCATGACAATGGAACAGGCTGAGGAGGAAATATATCATTTTAAAAAGATATTTGAGATGGTACGTCTGTTTCGTCTGAATACAGAGACTAAGAAAAAAGAAGTGTGTAAGGTCGAAATATCCGGACCTGAGAAATTACGTAATATCAGCAAAAATTGTGATGACTGTATCGTGCAGGAAACTTTTGACACAAAAGAAGAAAAAGGGAAAATCGAAATATTCGAAGGAAAGCTCTATCAGCTGATTACCAGATATATGGAGATTGAAGGAGAACCATATGTCATGGAGCTGGTAAGAGGGCTTGACAGTGACTGGAAGATTGGACAGATCGATCATGAAAAAGTGGTGAATCTGTTCATGAATTACAATGATAAGTTGTATAAAGATGCAATCACAGATACTTATAACAGACGTTATTATGAAGATGAGATCAAAGAGAAAAAAGACAATGCAGGGGTTGCGCTGATCGATCTGGATGATTTCAAATTATATAACGATACTTATGGACATAATGCAGGAGATGTGGCACTTTGTACAGTGGCAGATGTCATAAAGGGAAGTATCAGAAAATCTGACCGTCTGATCCGTTTTGGAGGGGATGAGTTCCTTCTGGTAATGCCTGGCATAGAAGAAGATGCATTTATCAAAAAGCTGCAGATGATCCAGCAGAAGGTCAATAAGACGATTATTCCGGGCTATTCAAAGATCCAGCTGACGATCAGTGTCGGCGGGGTATTAAATAATGGGGGAACGATCGAAACGGCAGTGAAGCATGCAGATCATCTGATGTATCAGGCCAAGGAAAAGAAGAATATGGTCGTGACGGAATACGATGATACGGCGTCTGAGGTGCAAAAACAGCAGATCCTGGTTGTAGATGATTCGGAGCTGAACCGTGGGATATTGATCGAGATGCTGAAAGAGGAATTTGATATCATAGAGGCAGAAAACGGAAAAGAAGCAGTAGATAAGATTAGAAAATATGGAAAGAAACTTTCGGTCGTACTTCTGGATATTGTTATGCCGGTCATGGATGGATTCGAAGTGCTTTCGGTGATGAACAGGAATCACTGGATTGAAGACATTCCGGTCATTATGATATCGAGTGAGGAGTCAGAAGGCTTCATAAGAAAGGCATTTAACCTTGGGGTATCGGATTATATCAGCCGCCCGTTTGACTGTGATATCGTATACCAGCGTGTGTTTAATACGATCAAGCTGTATGCAAAGCAGCGCAGGCTTATGACACTGGTATCAGACCAGATTCTAGAAAAAGAGAAAAATAACCAGATGATGGTTGAGGTGTTAAGCCAGATCGTAGAATTCCGTAATGAGGAAAGTGGTCTTCATGTACTGCATATTAAGATCCTGACGGAAATGTTACTGGAATATCTGGTACAAAAAACGGACAAATACGAATTGTCACCGGATGAATGCCACATGATCGCAACTGCATCGGCGTTCCATGATATCGGCAAGATCGGAATTGATGAAAAGATATTGAATAAGCCGGGAAAACTGACACCGGAGGAATTCGAACAGATTAAGCAGCATACACTGATTGGTGCATCTATGCTTGATAAGATGGATCGCTACAAAGATGAACCACTGATCAAGATCGCATATCAGATCTGTCGCTGGCATCATGAGCGTTATGACGGACGTGGATATCCGGATGGTCTTTTTGGAGAAGAGATCCCGATATCGGCGCAGATCGTATCCATTGCAGATGTTTATGATGCACTGATCAGTGAGCGTGCGTATAAGAAAGCATTCTCTCATGAGAAGGCACTTGAGATGATCGTGAATGGTGAATGTGGTACATTTAACCCGCTTTTACTGGAGACACTGGTGGAGATACAGCCGAAGCTGAAAGAGAAAATGGAAGAGATTGCATGAAATATTATGCAAGAAATGTGAAAATTTATGCTTGACATTTAAAATGACAGGTTTATAATAAGTGCATACAAAAACATATGGTTCACCGAAATTCGTTGATGAGAACAATGCCGTATCTATCGTTATTTCACAGAGAGCCTGCGGTTGGTGGAAGCAGGTAATAAGCAGATAAGGATATCCTCTCTAAGAAGCGGGTTGAAAGCAATATCAGTAAACCTCGCCGGTATCCCCCGTTACAGGGAAAGCGTATGATGGTACGTTATAGAGTGTTGCAGAGTATTTTTATTCTGCAGAATTAGGGTGGTAACGCGGATTATATTCGTCCCTTTTCAGAGTTTATCTGAAGAGGGATTTTTTTATACTCAAAAATTTCGTATGAAATCGTGGTTCGCGGTTTTGAAGGTGTTATAAAAAGAGAAATTTGGTGAACAGTGATTGCTTAAAGGAGGAAGATAGTAATGAAAACATTACAAAAAGCAAGCAAATTTTTATCAGACTACACATCAATTGTTGTAATCGCAATCGCAGTGGTTACATTTTTCCTTCCATCTATGATGGGCTGGGTCAACCTGGCACTTTTTACAGATATGGTATCGAATAAGTTCACCTGCCAGTCTATTATCATTGGTATTATCATGTTCAGTATGGGACTTACACTTACAACAGAGGATTTTAAGATTCTGGCACAGCGCCCGTTTGATATCTGTGTTGGTGCGATTGCACAGTATCTGATCATGCCATTTCTTGCATTTGGACTTTCAAAAGCACTGAATCTTCCAGATGGTATTGCACTGGGACTGATTCTTGTAGGATGCTGTCCTGGTGGTGTGTCATCGAACATTATGTCTTACCTGTGCGGAGGAGATGTTGCTTTCTCGGTAGGTATGACAACAGTATCTACACTTCTTTCACCAGTTATGACACCGCTTATGGTATCATTCCTTGCAAGTGGAACACAGATTACGATCAAAGGACTTCCGATGTTCGTATCGATCATTGAGACAGTTATCCTTCCTGTAGGTGTTGGATTCTTATTGAACTACCTGTTTGGAAAGAAACAGACATTCCGTGAACTTCAGAAGATCATGCCGGGTATCGCAGTACTTGGACTTGCATGTGTCGTAGGTGGAGTTGTATCTTCACAGGGAGCGAAATTCTTCCAGTCAGGTGTTGTGATTTTTGTTGCAGTATTACTTCATAACGGACTTGGATATCTGTTTGGATATGGTGCCGGCAGACTGGTTGGTATGAATACTTCTAAGAAGAGAACAATCTCTATCGAAGTTGGTATGCAGAATGCAGGACTTGCAACAAACCTTGCAACAACAACTGCACAGTTCGCATCCACACCAGAATCAGCAATCATCTGCGCGGTATCATGCACATGGCATTCCATCTCAGGAACATTACTTGCCGGATTATTTGCAATGCATGATAAGCGTCAGGGAAAGACGGTTGGGGAAGTGAAAGAAGCTGTTTAATACACTATTTTGTTGTGGCCTTTCGGTCCATGAGAAAGCGCTTCAAACAGGATACCAGCGCTTTCTCATGTCGTGACTGGAGCCGAAAGTGTATGAAATAGTTGGAGGGCGTAACCGCTCACGGTTACACTCTTCGTTTCATTCATCATATCTTACGCATTCGATATACACGGAATAAAAAGCAACCAGCTCTTTCTGAGCCACTCTACCATGACGGAGTGGCACAGAAAGAGCTGGTTGCTTTTTATGTAGGTCCGGTTATCCAAAGTGATGAATTAAATTCCTGCGTAAGAACCGTCGTCCTCTCTTATGTGTACGTTTCATATCGAATGCTCCATGTGTAAAAATTCTTGTAATTAAGATAAACCAATTGTAACATACGAATGCCGGAGTGTGTTTGAAAAATCATTTCTACAATTTGCACACTTCACTTTACGGTATATTTTGCAGAAAGTATTTTTTATACCTAAGTATGCAAGAGAAACTGCAAGTGGCAGGTTCTATGTATATATAATTTGGAAAAATAAAAAAAGAATTAATTTTGAACAAAATATTGACTAGTGGTCATTTTGTACTATAATGATAAATGCATAAAGAAGTTAGAGGAGATGGAAGAGATGGTCAAAGTTGGCAAATGGATTGCCAAACACAGAATACTGATGCTGATCATAGGCGTTCTATTGATCGTACCATCAGTAATAGGCATAGCAAAAACAAAAGTAAATTATGATCTGCTTAGTTATCTGCCGGATCACCTGGAGACGGTAAAAGGACAGGATATACTGGTAGATGAGTTTGGAATGGGTGCATTCTCCATGGTCGCGGTGGAGAATATGGATATGAAGGATGTACAAAAGCTGGAACAGGAATTTGAAAAAGTTCCACATGTCCAGGATGTACTCTGGTATGACGATGTAGCAGACATCAGTCTTCCGACTGAGATGATCCCAAAAGACATCAGAAAAGCATTTATCAATGGTGATGCGACGATGATGCTGGTATTATTCGATGATACGACATCATCCGACAATTCAATGGAAGCTCTGACACAGCTTCGTAAGATTGCAAATAAGCAGTGCTTTATCAGTGGAATGACAGGTATTGTTACAGATATTAAAAATATCGCGATGAAAGAACTTCCAATCTACGTTGTGATCGCAGCACTGTTAAGTCTGGTTGTACTGGAGATTACATCGGGATCATTTGTAGTTCCGTTCTTGTTCCTGTTAAGTATCGGACTTGCGATCCTGTATAACTTAGGAAGTAATATCATACTTGGTGAAACTTCCTATATTACACAGGCACTGACAGCGGTGTTACAGCTTGGTGTAACGATGGATTATTCAATCTTCCTGTTGAACAGTTACGAAGAGAATAAGAAGAGATTCCCAGCTGAAAAAGAAAGAGCCATGGGTCATGCGATTGCCAATACATTTAAGTCAGTTGTCGGAAGTTCCGTAACTACAGTAGCCGGATTCATTGCACTGTGTGTTATGACATTTGCCCTTGGACGTGACCTTGGTATTGTAATGGCAAAAGGAGTTGTGATTGGAGTTATCTGTTGTGTAACGATTCTTCCGGCACTGATCCTTGTATTTGACAAACCGATTGAAAAGACGAGACACAAACTGCTCTTAAGCAACATGGACTGTCCGTCAGCATTTATTACAAAGCATTATAAAGTATGGATTGTAGCGTTCCTTGTATTATTACTACCGGCAATATATGGAAATAATCATACAAAGATCTATTACAATATTGCAGATTCATTACCGTCCACACTGAACAGTAATGTATCAATCAAAAAAGTAAAAGATGATTTTGGAACAAGTAACATGCACATTATCATGATGGATAAGAACATGAGTGCTAAAGAAAAACAGAAGATGTTCGAAGAAGTGGATAAAGTAAAAGGTGTAAAATGGACGATCAGCATGAGCACACTGATCGGGCCTACCGTACCTGATTCCATGATTCCAAAGGATGTCCGTAAGATGATGCAGAGTAAAGATTATGAGCTTGCATTTGTAAGTACGGAATATGAATCTGCAACGGATGAAGTCAATACACAGATTAAGAAGATTGATAAGATTGTAAAATCATATGACAAATCCGGAATGGTCATCGGAGAAGCACCTCTGATGAAGGATTTGCAGGATGTTACAGATGTCGATCTGGTAAATGTAAATATTATCTCGATCGCAGCAATATTTGTCATCATCCTGATCATTTTCAAATCAATCTCACTGCCGGTGATTCTGGTAGCTGTTATTGAATTTGCAATCATGATCAATATGGCGATCCCGTATTATCGGGGAATCAGCCTCCCGTTCGTGGCAAGTATCGTAATCGGTGCGATCCAGCTTGGAGCAACCGTTGATTATGCGATCCTGATGACGACGAGATATCAGAAGGAAAGAAGTCTTGGAAAAGAGAAGATGGAAGCAATCAGCATTGCACATAAAACGAGCATGCCATCCATCATCAGCAGCGGACTTAGTTTTTTTGCAGCAACATTTGGTGTAGCCTGCTATTCACAGGTTGAGATGATCGGTTCGATCTGTACATTGCTTGCAAGAGGAGCGATTATCAGTATGGTAGTAGTTCTTCTGGTATTACCGGCAATGTTCATGATATTTGACAAGTTAATCTGCAAAACTTCCATTGGATTTCTTGGAAGCAAAGCAAAGAGCAAAGCGTAAAAAGGAAAGAGAAGAAAGGAAGCAGAAATTATGAATAAGAATAGAAAAATGAAACGAAAAATTGCAGCATCTGTAGCAGTTGGAATGTCCGTAATGATGGGAGTAACACCGGTTCTGGCAGCAGATGGAACCGCAGATAACGCCGTTTCCAAAGAAGAAACCGTATATGTAAATGCAAAGGCAACCGGTAAGACATCGAAGATCACTGTTTCCAACTGGCTTAAGAATTCCGGAAGTGTATCAGGAGATCTTACAGATGAAAGTAATCTGAAAAATATCAAGAACGTAAAAGGTGATGAGACCTATACTGCAGATGGAGATAAGCTTACATGGAGTACAGATGGCGAAGACATTTACTATCAGGGAACATCGAAGGAGAAGCTGCCGGTATCTGTAAAACTGACTTATTATCTGGACGGGGAAAAAGTAAAACCGTCTGAATTAAAAGGTAAGAGTGGACATCTGAAGATTACGGTAGATTATAAGAATAACGAGAAGAAGACCGTCGACGTAGACGGAAAACAGACAGAAGTCTATACACCATTTGTCATGATGACAGGAATGATCCTTCCGAATGAGACATTCAGTAATGTAACAATTGATAACGGTAAGATCGTATCCGATGGAAATAAGAATATCGTACTTGGATTTGGAATGCCTGGATTAAAAGACAGCCTGAACTTAAGTGATGATGTGACAGATAAAGTAACGATTCCGGAGAGTCTGAACATCGAAGCGGATGTGACAGATTTTACCATGTCATCTACTTATACCGTTGCAATGTCCGATCTTCTGGACGATGTAGATATGGATAGTATCGTGGATGTGGATTCGTTACAGGATTCACTGGATGAGCTGGAAGATGCGGCACTGGAACTGGTAAGCGGTTCGAACACTCTCGCAGATGGAGCAGGAACACTTGCAGACGGAGTGAACAGCTATACAGACGGTGTGGATGAATTAAATGCCGGAATCCAGAAATACTTAGGAGCTGGCGGAGAGTTAAGTGGAAGTGTAACAGAATACGTCAATGGTGTGAATAAGGTAGTCAAAGGCGTACAGGATTATACAAGCGGAGTGAATACACTTGCAGATGGAGTGAACAGCTACGTGGCAGGAGAACAGCAGCTGGCAGCCGGTGCTTCTGAACTGAACAAATTAAGTGCCGGACTGAAACAGGTACAGAGTGCAGTAGCACAGTTAGAAGCAGCAACAGATGGTGAAGGAAGCCAGACAGAAGACCTGCAGGCAGCATCCCAGGCACTGGCAGCCGGAACAGCCCAGTTAAAGGCTGCGCTTGGAACCGAAGAAGTCAAACAGCTGATGAGCCAGGTGGATTCCATGGTAACAACAGGAAATAAACTTCTGGAAGAGACAAAGGCACTTGGCGATACACTTCAGAACGAGATTGCAGGACCGATCACAACGATTGCAGCAACACTTCAGAATATGCAGGGAGCATTAGACAGCATCGACGGTGCACAGGAAGCCATTCAGCAGGCATGCGTAAGTGTTAACACAACAGTAGCACAGGATAACCAGATCATCCAGAACGCAAAACAGACAGCATCCGCAAGCTCTGCACAGATTGCAAGCTCTATTGCAACACTGACAGAAAAATATAACGCAATCGAAGATAAGAGTTCTGCAGAGGCAGCAGCATTACAGAGTGCGATCAGCGCACTGAACTCTGCAAAGAGTTCTACGGATTCTGTTCAGAACTTAAGTGAACTGACAGGTGTAGATACAAGCGCAATGCCACAGATTGATACAGAAACATTAAAAGCAAATGCCAATACAATCATCGAAAACGCAGGAAAACTGCAGACTGCACTTCCAAAACTGCAGGCAGCGCTTCCAGAATTAGAGGCTCAGTTAAAGAGTATCGAAGAGGCAGAAGGAGTGCTTGCACAGGCAAGCCAGTTAAATACACTGACAGCAAGCATAGATCAGTTAAATGCAGGAATGCAGGGATTAAACGGAGCAGTCGGAACACTCCACAGCAACCTTGCACAGCTCAATCAGGCAACATCCACACAGTTCCCGACAGCAATCCAGGGAATCACAGCACTGAATAAAGGATTTGCACAGCTGGGAGAATACAATACTTCACTTGTAAGTGGAGCAAACAAATTAAAAGAAAACAGCCCGACACTGGTAGCCGGTGTGAACACTCTTCAGAGTGGAACAAACCAGCTCGCAAGTGGACTGAATACTCTTGGAAGCCAGATGTCATCCGGATCTGCAACACTTGCAGCAAACAGCAGCGCACTCAGAAGTGGAGCATCCGAACTTCAGTCAGGTGCCAGAGAACTGGCAGACGGAATGGACAAATTCGATAAAGAAGGTACAAGTAAGTTAAAGAGCACCGTAGAAGATGAATTCGGTGACGTACTTGACAGAATCGATGTCCTGACTTCTGATGACTGCAAATATAATACATTCAGCGGCAGAGATGATGCCATGGATGGAAATGTGAAATTCGTAATCGAGACGAATGCGATTGAGTAAATATGACATTTCAATAATTAATTATCATTTCTTCAAGATCCGCCAGAGCGTGCTTCGGCTAATGCCGAGCCGCCTGGCGGTTTTTTCTTTATTGCCGTGTTCTTCGCTTAAAACCATCTGGATGATCTGGTAATTCATCTCGTCAAGTGTTCCTGAAAAATCAAAACCGGATGTAGCATCGTCTGTTTTATGATCAGGCTCGGCTTCCAGGGCATCTTTTACATCCTGACAGGTAATATAAGGTGTCTTTGTTACAATGACCAGTTCTTTGATAATATGATGCAGCTGATCAAGATTATGTGGCCAGGAAAATGCGCTCATAAGTTCCATGGCTTCTGTCTCAAAGCCGATGATCTGCTTGCCTGTAGAGACATTCATGCGGTGAATGTAAAGGGCAGCAATACTTGGAAGATCCTGAATACGCTCGCGCAGAGGCGGAAGTCTTAAGGTCAGGCAGCATAATTTGTTTTCAAGATAAGAACGGCATAAGTTCTCCTGAGAATCTGTAGTGTTATCAAGTGTTAAAGAGAAGATGACTCGGTTTCTTTTTGTCAGTCTTGAATTCTCGATATAGGAAAAGAGTTTATCAAGCTGACTTTTAGAAAGCGCACCCGGGTTCTTGATATAGATAGTAGTACCGACACTTGTAAAAGGAGAATCGTCATTGTTCAGCAGAGAATTCCATTTTCTTTCTCCCATCAGTTCGCAGTTGATGATATAAAGAGGGGCAGAATTATACAGTCCATTTTCATATAGCTGTTTGGCAATCTTGTCTTTTCCTGTTCCAGGTTCGCCTACGATCAATACTGGGAGATTATTCTGGGAATACTCCTGAATCAGGTGGGCCGTATTACCAATCTGATGTGAACTGCTGTATTCGCCGGAGTAATCAGAAGGTGACTGGTCAAGATGATTATAGATCATGACCGCAGAGCTTTCCTCGGAGAATAACGCTTCCTGCTGGCGGATGGTTATAGCGGTATATTTCTGGTCGTCATAGATCAGATGACGATTGGTAAGGATATATACTTTATCGCGGATCTGTCTGGTTACCGTCTGATCCGGAACTTTTAAGAATGCTTTCAGATAAGTCTGTACCAGATTCATAAGAGCAATGTTGCGGTCATCATCAGCAAGACTTGAAAACCATAAAGTGCCGGCCGGATTATAGATCAGGAATTCACGTTCTTCATCTGAGAGAAGTGCCTGGAAGAGATCCTTTTGCTTATGTACATGCTGAGAAGAATGTACGAGTTTGATTGCCTCTTCAATTGCAGATGTGATGCTTTCTGTGCCGGATGAGATAAGAAGCGAATTCATTCCAAGGCTTTGTGCAGCTTTTGATCCTGCCATATCACATAATGCAAGGGTGCATCCATCTTTCATGGCCTTACGAAGTGAAGGCCTGGCGTCGCTTTCATTGGTAAATGTAATGATATCTATATCATACTGTAACAGATCGCAGAGCACTCTGGAGCAGTTTGTAATAGAAGAAAAACCGGCGATGACAAATTTGCCAGAGTAATTTTCTGCCAGCTTGATGGTACGCAAGACGTCATAGACAGAGATCGGGATGTCAATGACCGGAAGTTCGACGGTAGAACGTATCAATTCGGCGGTTCCACCACGGGACAGAATGACATCATAGTTATTATGCGCCAGTTCGATGGCAATTTTTCTTCCGGTATCTAAATCACCGATCTGGACGGTCATCTGAATATCGTCGCGTGTCTGGGCAATGGCAGAGATTGCATCAGCCATTCCTTCATAAGGAGCGACGGCAAGTATTTTGGTTTTCTGCATAAAAAATCCTCCTGTATATTGCCTGGGGTATGTGTTTATAAAGAGCCTGATATGCTTTCGCAATCCGGATAAATCCGTGAGCGGGGGAAATTTACCCATGTCACTCACATCATTATATATGATTGTAATATGAACTGTTTCAAAATGCAACGGAAAAATATGTAGAAAGTTTCAAAATAAAACGAAAAAAGTAGAAAATAAAATTGAGAGAGGGATAAAAAGAAAGTATTATATAGAAGAAGAAAGCAAATAACAAACAAAATGTTTCAAAATAAAACACAGGAGGAATAAAAATGAGTTATCAGATTAAAATCCCATCATACACTTGCGGAGGAGAAGGATGCATTGAAAATGTTCCATCCATCATCGAAAAAGAGCATGCAAGGAAGATTATGGTATTCACTGACAAAGGAATCAGAGCAACAGG
Organism: Dorea sp.; assembly: GCF_977044405.1. Classification (NCBI taxonomy): domain Bacteria; kingdom Bacillati; phylum Bacillota; class Clostridia; order Lachnospirales; family Lachnospiraceae; genus Dorea; species Dorea sp. The sequence continues at coordinate 144,120 of NZ_CDRRQK010000004.1, read as the reverse complement.
TCTTCTGGATGTACTGACTAAGATTCTTGATACGACAGATGCAGAATATAAGATCTTTGATGATCTTACTCCGGAACCGGCTTATCAGGATGTAGAAAGAGTTATGGATGAAGCCGATCAGTATGAAGGAGATTTCATCATTGCAATTGGTGGAGGAAGCGTCATGGATGCAGCAAAGCTTTGCAGCGTATTAAAAGGTGCTTCTTACACAGTTAAAGATCTTCTCAAAGATCCAGGGATTGCTGAAAAACAGATAAAGACATTGATGATTCCAACGACCTGTGGAACCGGATCAGAGGCAACTTGTAATGCTATCGTAGCAATCCCGGAAGAACAGTCAAAGAAAGGAATTGTAAATGATAATATGATTCCGGATTATGTATTCCTGGATTCACAGATGATCAGAAGACTTCCAAAATCCATCATTGCAGCGACAGGAGTAGATGCTTTAGCTCATGTAGTAGAATGTTTTACATCAAAGAAAGCAACACCATTTTCTGATACATATGCAATGGCAGGTGCAAAGCTGATCTTCCACAACATCAGAAAAGCTTACAACGATGCAGATAACATGGAAGCAAAGAGTAATATGATGCTTGGAGCATTTTACGGTGGTGTGGCAATCACAGGAAGCGGAACAACAGCAGTACATGCATTGTCTTATCCATTAGGTGGTAAGTATCACATTGCACATGGTGTATCAAATGCAATTTTATTTGCCCATGTAATGGAATTCAATAAAGATGCATGTAAAGAAAGACTTGCAGAATTATGTGACGGAGTGTTCCCGGAACTTGCAACAAAGAGCGTAGATGAAAAAGCGGATTACATGATTGAACAGATTGCGGACATCGTAAAAGTAACAAATATTCCGACAGACTTAAATGAGTTTGGGGTAAAGATGGAAGATCTTGACTTCCTGGTACAGGCAGGAAGTGATCAAAAGAGACTTCTTGTTAACAATATGAAAGAATTATCACTGGATGATATCCGTGAGATCTATCTGAAAGTATTAAAATAATCAGACAGTAATGAAAGGAAGAGGACAATGGCAAAGAAACCAATCATAGGAATTACAATGGGCGATCCTGCGGGAAACGGATCCGAAATATCTGTAAAAGCACTCGCAGATCCATCCGTGTATGACAGATGCAGACCGGTTATTATCGGTGATGCAAACTGTATGGAAAAGGCAGTAAAGATCCTTGGAAAAGAAAAGGAGATCAAGATTCACGCAGTACAGGATGTAAAAGATGCATTGTTCGAATTCGGAACAATTGATGTATATGATATGAAGCTGGTAGATATGGAAAAGCATATGTACGGTAAAGTATCTAAGATGTGTGGAGAAGCGGCTTTCCAGTATGTTGTAAAAGTTATTGATCTTGCAATGAAACATGAAATCGATGCAACGGTAACCAATGCCATATGTAAAGAAGCAATCAACATGGCAGGACATCATTATTCCGGACATACAGAGATCTATGCAGACTACACACACACGAATAAATATACCATGATGCTGGCACACGATGACCTGAGAGTTGTACATGTATCGACGCATGTATCACTTAGACAGGCATGCGACAGAGTGAAAAAAGAAAGAGTCCTTGAATGTATCAGAATTGCCAACAATGCATGTAAAGCAATCGGAATCAAAGAACCGAAGATCGGAGTGGCGGGATTAAATCCACACTGTGGAGAAAACGGAATGTTTGGTGTGGAAGAGATAGAAGAAATCCAGCCTGCAATCGATGAAGCACTTGCAGAAGGAATTAATATCCCGGAAAAGAAACCGACACCACCGGATTCCATTTTCTCAAAAGCAATTGGGGGATGGTATGATATAGTGGTTGCGATGTATCATGATCAGGGGCATATTCCTCTGAAGGTAGAAGGATTTAAATATAATAAAGAACTGAAAAAATGGGATGCAGTATCAGGAATTAATGTAACATTAGGAATTCCGATCATCAGAGTATCCGTAGATCATGGGACAGGATTTGATCTTGCAGGGACAGGTGAGTGTAATCAGATCAGTCTTGTAAATTCCATAGATTATGCAATCCGTCTTGCGGAGAACAAGGAGTAGCAGGAGGTAAAGACGTGGTAAAACTGTTGATTATTGCAGACGATTTTACCGGTGCGTTGGATACTGGAATCCAGTTTAAAAAACGGGGAATCAGTACACAAATTTTTACCAAAACCAGGATAGAGGATAATGAGATCGAAACAGACACAGAAGTTCTTGTAATAGACAGTGAATCAAGACCATTGTCTAAAGAGGAAGCGTATCTGGAGGTTCAAAGTATTGCACGATGGGCAATTTCAAAAGGAATCGGAATCATTTTTAAAAAGACAGATTCCGCACTTCGTGGAAATATCGGAGCAGAGCTTAAAGCAGTTGCGGATGCGGCAGAAGAAGGAAATGTATTTTTCATTCCTGGATATCCGGAGATTCATAGAATTACAAAGAACGGGATGCACTATATTGATGGTGAATTGTTAGAAAACAGTGTATTTGGAAATGATCCGTTTGAACCGGTGAAAAAATCATACATACCAGATATCATAAATGAACAGAGTACGATAGATGTTGTAAGCATACAGAGTAACGAATCTGTTCCGGAACTTAAGGAAAAAGAGTCTCGTATCATCGTGTGTGACACCGTTACCACAGAGGATATAGACAGAAGGCTGGATGAACTTCTGGAAAAGAAATATCTGAAATTAGTTGCAGGATGTGCAGGGCTTGCGGACCGGCTGGTTGAAAAAATTAAGTTAAAAAGAAATAAGGAACAGAAGTTCAAACAGACACAGGGAATGTATGTTGCATGTGGAAGCCTGAATAAGATTACAGAAAAACAGGTTGAATATGCACAGAAGAATGGAGGCTTTGAAAGAATCCATCTGACGATGGAGCAAAAGCTGATACCAGAGTATTATAAAACGGCTGCAGGAAAGCACTTCATGGAATCGGTAGTGGCACTTTGCAGGGAAAAGAAAAAAGTAATTGTTGATACCTTTGATCAGGATGATACAAAGGAAGAGTTCTTAAAAGTACACCAGATTCCAAAGGAATCAGTAAGATTCAGAATATCAGATTCTCATGGATGTATCGTAGACGAGATTGTCAGCCAGAAGACAGATGTCACAATCCTGATGACAGGAGGAGATACCTTGATGGGATATATGAAAAAGATTGGCTGTACACAGATTGAACCATTGTGTGAGATTGAACAGGGAGTGGTTGTCTCAAGTATCGTAAGCGGGGGCAGAAGCGTACAGGTAATTTCAAAATCCGGAGGATTCGGAACAGAAGATATCTTATGCCGGATTGCTGAAAAAGTAATTAAAAAAGCATAATAAATGAAAACATTGGAAGGAGAACTTATCATGAAAAAAGTAGAACTGAAAGGAATCATTACACCAATTTTAACACCTATGAAAGAAGATGAAAGTGTCAATACAGAAGAACTTCGTAATCAGATTGAGCGTCTGATCGATGGTGGGGTACACGGAATCTTCCCATTCGGAACAAATGGTGAAGGATATATCTTAAGTGAAGCTGAGAAAGTAGAAGTACTGGAAGCAACAATAGATCAGGTGAAAGGCAGAGTTCCGGTATATGCAGGATCCGGATGCATCTCAACTGCAGACACAATCCGCATGAGTAAAAAAGCAGAAGAACTTGGAGCAGATGTTTTGTCGATTATTACACCTAGCTTTGCAGTTGCATCTCAAAAAGAGTTATATGATCACTACGTAGAAGTTGCAAAACATGTAGATACTCCTATCGTGCTTTATAATATTCCAGCACGTACAGGTAACAAACTCCTTCCGGAAACAGTTGCAAAACTTGCAAAAGATGTTGATATCATCGTCGGAGCAAAGGATTCAAGCGGAGACTGGGAGAATTTAAAAGCTTATATTCATCAGACACAGGATCTTGAGAAAGACTTTTATGTATTATCAGGAAATGATTCTCTGATCCTTCCATCATTGAAGGAAGGCGGATTTGGCGGAATCGCAGGATGCTCTAACGTATATCCACATGTGTTATCTTCTATCTATAACCTCTTCAAAGAAGGAAAGATCGAAGAAGCAGAAGCTGCTCAGGAATCCATCGCAAGCTTCCGTGCAGTATTCAAATACGGCAATCCAAACACAGTAGTGAAAAAAGCTGTCAAGATGCTTGGATATCCAGTCGGAGACTGCCGCAGACCATTCAACTATCTGTGTGATGAAGGTGTAGAAGCATTAGCAAAAGTACTGGAAGAAAACAAAGCAAAAGGCATGAATTAATTACGATGGATTTGACATAAGATGGAGGAAAAGAACATGAAATTTGTAATGACGCAGGCAGTATGCCCGGAAGGTCTACAGATGCTGGATGGAGTTGCTGATATCTATGTAGCAGACAATCAGGATCCGAACAATTATCTGGCTGAAATGCAGGATGCGGATGCACTGATCGTAAGAATTGCAAAATGTGACGGACATGCAATTGAGAACAGCCCGAATCTGAAAGTAATCGGACGTACAGGTGTAGGCTATGATTCGGTTGATGTAAAGACAGCAACCGCACATGGAATTCCGGTAGTTATCACACCGGGAGCCAATAACAGAAGTGTGGCAGAACATGCAGTAGCAATGATGTTCGCACTGTCTAAGAATCTTGTAGAAGCACAGCAGGAAATGTGCAAAGGTAACTGGGAAATCCGCGGGGCAAAAAAAGCATTTGAACTGGAGAAAAAAACAGTTGGTATCCTCGGACTTGGAGCAATCGGACGTGAGACGGCAAAGATCTGCGAAGGATGTGGAATGAAAGTTGCGGCTTATGATCCATTCCTTTCCAAAGAGCAGGTAGAAGGATACGGAGCTGTATACTATGAAAACTATGAGGATCTGTTAAAAGCAAGTGATGTGGTATCTATCCACGTACCATTAACAGATGAGACAAGAAATATGATCGGGAAGAAACAGCTTGCAGAAATGAAGAAAACAGCTCTTATCATCAACTGCAGCCGTGGAGGAATCATCAATGAAGCTGACTTGGTAGAGGCATTAAAAGCAGGTGAGATCGCAGGTGCAGGAACAGATGTATTCTGTAACGAACCTCCAAAAACAGATGACCCACTTCTGAACTGCCCGAACCTGATCGTAAGTCCACACTCTGCAGCACAGACAAGAGAAGCAGTTATTAAGATGGCGCAGATGTGTGTAAAAGGATGCCTGGCAGTGACAGAAGGAAAGAAATGGCCATTCGTAGCAGATAAATCTGTATATGATCATGAAAAATGGAAAGATGCAGAATGGGCTGAAGTATAACGACAGATAAAAAAAGTGGGGAAACGGAGAGAAAATTATGAGTTCGAGTGTTATTGCAATTATAATTGCGGCAATTACAATTGTATTATTTATGTGGAACAAATTGCCAATGAGCGTTGTGGCAATGGGAAGTTCCGTAGCAATGGGAATCTTCATTCCGGAGATGGATCTTTCGGCAGTGTATGCCGGATTCAGTGCACCGGGATGGGCAATGGTAGTAGGTATGTGTATCGTAAGTGCGGCCCTTTTTGAAACCGGAGTTGCACAGAGAATCGGCGACAGAATCGGCAATTCATTTCTGGCTAAAACAGAGAGAAGATTTATTGTCACAGTCAGTGCAGTATGCTGTCTGATGTCTGCGTTCATGAGTAACAACGGAACCGTTGCTATCTGGATGCCACTGATTGCTGTTGTAGCAGCAGGATCTAACGGACGTATCCGATCTAAGATGGTAATCTTCCCGGCAGGTACAGCAGCCATCATTGGAGGAGCTTGTACACTGGTAGGTTCTACATCACAGCTTGCAGCTAATGCAGTGCTTCAGGGATACAAAGGATACGAAGATGGTCTTGGAATGTTTGACATGTCAAAGATCATGCTCCCGGCAGCTATCGTACAGGTTATCTTCTGGGGAACAATCGGATATACATTACTGAAAAAAGTATTAAAACCAGAAAGTCCTGATTTTAACGTTGGAAATATGTATGCAGATGCTCCTGTAGTGGAGGAGAAAAATGAAGATGATGCAGTGACAAAGAAAAAAGGTAATATCGCAGCATTTACAATGATCCTTTGCATCTTCCTCTTCGTAGTAAGTGGATTTGAGCCATTCAAGAATCACTTTAACATCGGTGTAATCGGAATGCTCGGAGCAGTTATCGTACTTGGAACAAAATGCCTTCCGGTAAAGAAAGCATACGAAGAACTTCCATGGGATGTACTTATCACAATCGGTGGTATCGGCGGACTTGGAACAGGTCTTGATGTATCCGGTGGTGGAGCGCTTATCGCTAATGCAGTATTGAATCTGTTCGGTGGAAAGAATGCATCCGTAGTAGTTCTGACAATCGTAATCGCAGTACTTACAAGTGTACTTACTAACTTCATGTCAAATAATGCAACAGCAGCAATGTTAAGCCCAATCTGTATTGCAATGGCATTATCACTTGGTATCAGCCCAATTCCATGGGTTATCGTAATCGCAGCTTGTTCTAACCTTGCAATTGCAACTTCTTACGGAACAGCTGTTAATATGCAGATCTTACCGGCAGGATATAAATTCTCTGATTTCGTTAAGATCGGCGGACCATTATTAATCATATTAATCGTGGTAGTTACTGCCAGCTCACTGGCATTCCTCTTCTAATCTAATTATATATGTGTAAGGATCTGTATAAATTAAGTTTGTTTCCATGAATGGATCTTTGCACCACGACCCGGAAGTATAAGAATTCTTATACTTCCTGTCGTGCGTTATATCTGCCGCATTATCTGTAAGGAATATTATTATAAGTCCTTTCAGAGTATCTGATGATAGAAAGCTGTAAAATACCCCACGATTTTACAGCTTTTTCTAAAAAAATTATAATTTTATAGAAAACAAGTATTATATATATGAAAAAATAATACATAAATTTATCGAACAATGAGATTTGAGATGTATTGATGGAAAGGCGGGAAAATATGTCTATAAAATCAGATTACCAGGAATACTTAAAAAAGAAGAAAACAATATCAGAAAAAAGAACCGGAAAGTTCTGGATGAATCAGGAAGAAAGATATGTAAAACCATTTCAGATCTACGGGAATCTCTATTATGTAGGGGATAGCTGGGTATGTGTACATATTGTAGATACAGGGGAAGGTCTCCTTATGTTTGATGCGGGTAACTGCGGAGCCACTGCAATGCTGGTTCAGTCCATCTGGGAGATGGGATTCAATCCGGCTGATGTAAAGTGGATTATCTTATCTCATGGACATGCAGATCATTTCGGAGCAGTGAACTTCTTTAAGCGGATGTTTGACACAAAAATCTATATGGGAGAACCGGATGTGAAGATGTTTCATGAAAATCCGGAACTTGCGCTGATCCAGGAGAGTGGAAACTGTATGGACGAGTTGTTTGATGTAGATGTAGCCATCAAAGAAGGAGATGTTCTGACATTTGGAAATACAGAGATAGAATTTCATCTGGTTCCGGGACATACCAAGGGCTGCATCGCATGTTTCTTTGATGTGACAGATAGAAATGAGAAGAAACGTGTGGGATATTATGGTGGTTTCGGATTCAATACCTTGCAGGCAGATTATCTGAAAGAGATTGGGGATGCAGCATTCGAGGCAAGAAAAGAATATCATCAGTCTCTTGCAAGCGTAAGGGATCAGAAAGTGGATATCTTTATGGGAAATCATACGGCAAATGTAGATTTGTTGAATAAAAGAAGATATATGCTGGAGCATCCGGGTGAGAATCCATTTATAGATTCAGAAGCATGGAAGAAGTATCTGGATGAGAAGGAGAAAGAGCTTAAGGAGTTTGAACAGGCATAGAGCGTGTATAAATCAGTTATTGATAAATTAGTATATGAAGAAACCTCGCATTACAGTTAGTGCGAGGTTTTTTTACAAGAGTTTTTACTAAATATTTACAAAAACCTACTTGACATACCGAATGACTTGGAATATAATCAGACCCATAAAACCTAGTAAACATACTAGAAAGATAAGAAAAGGAGGAATTGATATGAGAAATTTAACAATAACAGGAAAGGACAAAAATATGATGATGATGTGTTGTTGTTGCTGTATGTCTGATAAAAAGAATAGAGCTTATTTTTCGTATGCAACAGATACTCCTGAGAGAAGAGATAGAGATGCTCAGATCTGAGATTGATCACCAGGAAAGAACTATGACGAGTGAACAGGTGCTGTTGAATACAGTAGCTGTTATTTTTTTACCCGAAATCAGGGGATATACGGAAAATAGAGAAAAATAAGAACCAATACAATCCAGAAAGGGCGATAAAAGATGAGTGAATATAAAGCAAATGTAAAAAATGAGATTGATGAAAGAGGAAGATTTATCCGTCAGGGAAATCTGTTTACGACACCATTTGGAGAGAAGGAAGGAGAGTTAAAAGCAGAAGCAGGAAGATATAAACTTTACTGGGCGAAAGGATGCCACTGGTCTAACAGGGCTTCGATTGTAAGAGAGCTTCTCGGACTGGAGGATGCGATTGAAGCAGATATTGTGGACAGTGAATTTAACGGAAAAACAAATGCATGGAAACTTCCAACAGCAGTAGATGGTCCGGATCCAGAGACGGGAGTAACATTTTTATATGAGTTCTATGAGAATGCATTACCAGGATTTACCGGAAGGGCAACGGTTCCATCACTGGTAGATCTGAAGACAAAGAAAGTAGTGAATAATGATTATCATCATCTGACGAATTATTTTGAAGTGAATTTCAAAGAATTCCAGAAAGAAGGAGCACCGGATCTGTATCCGGAAGAATTGAGAGATGAAATTGACAGACTGAATGAATGGCTGTTTCCGAATATCAATAACGGTACTTACCGGATGATGTTCGCAAGATCGGTTGAAGCTTATGATGAAGCCGCTGCTGATTTCTTTAGTGGACTGGATTATCTGGAGGAACGTCTGGAAGGACAGAGATTCCTGTTCGGTGATTATGTGACAGACAGTGATATCCGGCTTTTTGTAACGCTTGTAAGACTGGAGACTTGCTATTACCGGTTCTTAGGACCTGTGGAGAAGGGACTTCGTGGATATAAAAACCTGTGGGAATATAGCAGAGACCTGTATGAAATACCAGCTTTCAAACATAATACTTATCTGGCTGATCTGGCAAGAGATTATGGAGTGGAAGAGCCTGCAAAAGGTGCATTTATACCGTATAATGAGAGATTCTGGAATGAGGCGGACTTTGAAAAGAAATGGTCCGAACCACAGAACCGTAGAAAGTTAAGTAAGACACCGGGACAGAAATTTTTGATTCATAAATAAAGGGCAGAAGATAAAAGAATAAGCAAGAAAGGAAAATACAGATATGAAAAGATGGAATGGAATCATCGCAATCGCGTTGGCAGCAGTAATCGGAGTATCGGCAACCGGATGCGGAAAAAAGGTATCTGCAGAGAAAGCAGATAATAAATCAAAAAAAGAAGTAACAATTACCGCAGCAACCGGAGGGGATCCAAAACCGTATGTATTCGTAGATGATAATAATGATATAACTGGATATGATATTGAAGTGCTGAAAGCAGCTTTTGATAAGATTGATGGTTATAAGCTTAAGATCGAGACGACCGATTTCGGTTCGGTATTTACAGGACTGAACAGTGGAAAATACCAGCTAGGTGTAAATAACTTCTCCTATAATGAAGAAAGAGGTAAATCATACTTATATTCTTATCCATATGATAAGATTGGATATGTATTTGTAACGAAAAAAGGAACTACCCCGATTACATCATTTGAAGAAGCTGCAGGAAAGAAGACACAGGGAGGAGCTGGCGTAAGTATTACAACAGCAATCGAGGCGTGGAATGAGAAGAATCCGGATCAGGCAATTGATCTGAACTATACTGAAAGTGATACAATTGTAGGTCTTAAGAAAGTAGAGTCAGGAGAACTGGATTTCTCGATTATCGATGTGGCAATGTATAAGGCATATCAGGATGAATACAACCTTGATATCCAGGCAAATGAGATACCAGAGGATGAAGCAAAACTGATTGCAGATAATCTGTATGCTTATTATGTGCTTCCAAAAGACCAGGAAGGGCTTAGAGAGAAACTGGATGATGCGCTGAAAGAATTGAAAGCAGATGGAACACTCACGAAACTTAGTAAAAAATGGTTCGGTCAAGATACAGCGCCAGAGGATGATAAGTTTGAGAAGACGATAAATTAGCAAGTATTTGTTATATATAATTAAATAAATACATATTGTATTACCAAATAACATATGCTATAATGCCAATAGGCAAAATGATATGATGTTATCTTTCATTGGTAACAAAAAACCGAAGGTCCGGAATACCTTCGGTTTTTCTATGCCAATATAGAGGGCGGCAACATTGCGAGTATATCATAAAATAAAAGATATTTAAATATATTTTACGAGAAAACTAATGATCTGTCTTGAAAAATAATCCTCACAGTGCTAAAGTATACTAAAAAGGTATGTTTTTGAAATGCATGAAAAAAGCACGCATCAAGGAGGAAAAATTATGAGCGAATACAAGATGGGAACAAAATGCGTACAGGGAGGTTACACTCCGGGAAATGGCGAGCCGAGACAGGTTCCAATCGTACAGTCAACAACATTCAAATATGCAACCAGCGAAGACATGGGAAAATTATTCGACCTGGAAGCGTCCGGATATTTTTATTCCAGACTGCAGAATCCAACAAATGATACAGTAGCAGCCAAGATTGCAGAGATGGAGGGTGGAACAGCAGCTATGCTGACTTCATCCGGTCAGGCAGCGAACTTTTTTGCGTTATTTAATATCTGTGAATGTGGAGATCATATCGTGGCATCTTCATCTATTTACGGAGGAACATTTAACCTGATCGATGTGACGATGAGAAAGATGGGAATCGATGTAACATTTGTATCACCGGATGCAACAGAAGAAGAGTTAAATGAAGCATTCAAGCCGAATACGAAGGTAATGTTTGGAGAGACAATTGCCAATCCGGCGCTTACAGTACTGGATATTGAATTGTTTGCCAAAGTGGCACATGCACATGGCGTACCGCTGATCGTAGATAATACATTCCCGACACCGGTTAACTGCAGACCGTTTGAGTGGGGAGCAGATATTGTGACACATTCTACGACAAAGTATATGGATGGCCATGGAGCAGCACTTGGCGGGGCAATTGTAGACAGTGGAAAGTTTGACTGGATGGCACATGCAGACAAGTATCCGGGACTTTGTACACCAGATGAGAGCTATCACGGAATTACTTATGCTGAGAAATTCGGAAAAGAAGGTGCATTCATTACAAAGTGTACCGCTCAGCTGATGCGTGATTTTGGATCTATGCAGTCACCGCAGAATGCATTCATCTTAAACCTTGGTCTGGAGTCCCTGCACGTACGTATGCCAAAACATGTAGAGAATGGTCAGGCAGTTGCAGAATTCCTGGAAGCACACCCAAAGGTAGCATATGTGAACTATTCCGGACTTCCGTCTGATAAATATTATGAAAGAGCGCAGAAATACCTTCCAAATGGTGGATGCGGTGTTGTATCCTTTGGATTAAAAGGTGGAAGAGAAGCAGCATCTACTTTCATGAAGACTTTAAAACTTGGAGCAATCGAGACGCATGTGGCAGATGCAAGAACATGCTGCCTGAATCCGGCAACATCTACACACAGACAGATGACAGATGAGCAGTTAAAGGAGGCCGGAGTACCGGCAGAGCTGATCCGTATCAGTCTGGGACTGGAAGATAAGGAAGATCTGATCGCGGATATTTCTAATGCGCTGGATGCCATTTAAGATATAGATTATGGAAAATAAGGCAGGTGGTCCTGCCTTATTTTTTTGACGCTCACTGCTTATCATGGTAAAATAGAGAAACCATGTGTATGGAATGTTTGAGCCGGAAGGGACAGTAAAAAAGCCAGAAAGAACCGTCCCCGTGGCAGAGAGGAAAAATTATGAATAAAAGAGAATCATTTAACAGCAGATGGGGATTCATCTGTGCCTGTATCGGCTCTGCGGTCGGTATGGGAAATATCTGGATGTTTCCGACCAGAGTGTCGCTGTATGGAGGAGGATCATTTCTGATTCCGTATTTTATATTTGTAATATTGATCGGATCTACTGGTGTGATCGGTGAGATGAGCTTTGGACGTGCAGCGAAGTCCGGACCGATCGATGCATTTGGAATTGCCTGTGAGAAAAAAGGAAAGAGAAAAGCCGGGGTGGCACTGGGAATGATACCGGTATTTGGTTCACTTGCCATGGCGATCGGTTACACGGTTGTGATGGGATGGATCTTACGATATGCGGTGGGGACATTTACCGGGGCAACGCTCCGTCCGGAAAATGTAGATGAATTTGGAGCTGCGTTTGGTAAGATGGCATCAGCGTTTGGCAATAATATATGGCAGGTAATTGCACTTGTGGCCTGTATGCTGATCTTGATGCTTGGAGTCGGCAGTGGAATTGAAAAAGCTAATAAGATCATGATGCCGATATTCTTCGTGCTGTTTGTAATCCTTGGAATCTATGTGGGATTTCAGCCTGGAGCGAGCGAAGGATACCGTTACATTTTCAGAGTAGATCCGAAGGCTTTTGCAGATCCGACGACATGGATTTTCGCACTTGGCCAGGCGTTCTTCTCGCTGTCGGTAGCGGGGAATGGAACGCTGATCTATGGCTCTTACCTGTCTGATGAAGAAGATATTCCGGCATCTGCGGGAAGAGTTGCATTTTTTGATACGATAGCAGCAATGTTAGCAGCATTGGTAATCATTCCGGCGATGGCGACAACAGGAGCACAGCTGGATCAGGGAGGACCGGGGCTCCTCTTTATCTTTCTTCCGAATCTGATCAAGGGAATGCCGGGAGGATGGCTGATCGCAATCATCTTCTTTGTAGCGGTATTGCTTGCGGGTATGACTTCACTGATCAATTTGTATGAAGCTCCGATTGCAACCGTGCAGGAGAGGTTAAAGCTTGGAAGAGTGCCGGCATGTGCATTGACGGGAGTCGCAGGTGTGATCGTATCGCTTCTGATCCAGGGCATTGTATCTGACTGGATGGATCTTTTATCTATCTACATCTGTCCGCTGGGAGCGGGACTTGCGGGTATCATGTTCTTCTGGGTATGTGGTAAGGCATTCGTGGAAAAACAGGTCAATAAAGGAAGAGAAGAACCGTATGTATCATGGTATTATACGGTGTGTAAATATTTCTATGTTCCAGTATGTTTTATAGTATTAATTCTTGGTATTATTCTTGGAGGTATTGGTTAAAAGAAGAGAGAAAATCAAGAAATTGTTTTTCTGATACACGCAGAAATACTGGGAAATATGATCTTGAGTTAAAAATAGTTGGAAGTAGAACCGGATATGTTTATGGATATCTGGTGTGAAAAGAATGAGAGGATAAAGAAAGAATGAAAAAAGGAAATGCAGTTGCACTACTGCCAATTAGTGTGTTTTTGTGTATTTATCTGGGGCTTGGAATTTTATTCGAATATGTGATGAAGATTCCGATGGGGTTCTACAATGTCCCGATTATTATCGCATTTCTTGCGGCGATTCTGGTGGCGTGTCTTCAGAACCGGAAGGTGAGTTTTGATGAGAAGCTTGGAATTATGGCGCAGGGACTTGCGGATAAGAATATTATTACGATGCTTCTGATCTTTCTGACAGCCGGATCGTTTGTCGGTGTGGTTGGAAGAAGCAGTGCGGAGAGTGTGGCTTATTTTATGTTGTCGCTGATTCCGGCAAAATTTTCGGTGGCGGTATTATTCGTTGTAGCATGTTTTGTGTCTGTGGCTATGGGAACTTCGGTTGGAACGATCACATTGATTACGCCGATTGCGGTGGCTGTGTCTAAGGCGTCTGGATTTGACATGGCACTTTGCATTGGTTCGGTCATGGGAGGATCGATGTTTGGAGATAACCTTTCTTTTATTTCGGATACAACAATTGCGGCATGTAACGGGCAGGGATGCCAGATGAAGGACAAATTCCGTGAGAACTTCGGTATTGCACTTCCGGCGGCGGTTGGAACGCTGGTGTTGATCCTGGTTCTTTCATTTCAGACGGATATCGCAGGACGTGTAAGTAAGTCTTACAACTTAGTGCAGATTATTCCATATGTGCTGGTTCTGATCGGTGGAATCATTGGAGTGAATGTATTTGTGGTACTTTTGATTGGGATTGTGTCTGGTTCGGCTATTATGCTTGCGGGCGGACACATCGCAGCGACAGATCTGCTGGCGAATATGGGATCCGGAGCTTCGGGAATGTTCGAGACGAGTATGGTAGCAATCCTGGTAGCGGCTATGTGCGCACTGATCCGTGAGTATGGCGGGTTTGATGCATTACTTGCAGGAATCCATAAGGTATTCAAAGGAAAAAAAGGCGGTCAGCTTGGTATGGGACTTCTGGTCGGAACGATGGATATCGCAACCGCGAATAATACCGTAGCAATCGTTATGGCAAATCCGATTGCAAAGGATATGGCAAAAGAATACGGAATCACACCGAGAAAGACAGCTTCAATCCTCGATACATTTTCCTGTATCTTCCAGGGAATCATTCCTTATGGAGCACAGATGCTGGTAGCGATATCAGCGGCGAGTGAGCTGGGATATAATCTTTCGGCTTTTCAGATTATGCCGAAGCTGTTTTATCCGTTTTTGTTGTTTGTGAGTTCGATGATATTTATCTTTGTAATACCGCAAAAACACAGAAATAACATATAAAAGAACACATATAAAGATGAGATAGAAAAAATCAATTTGGGGAACGAGGGAAATAGAATCATGACAGAAGAAATCAGACAAAAACTGACGGGTGCAGTTATCGGTCTTGCAAGAACCTGTGAGAATAACGAAAAGACAGAGAACACCAACCGGGTATTCTTAGAAGCCCTTACAATGGGCGGGGACTGGTCGGCAAGTCTCTTTGATATGAGTGAGATGCTTGAAAAAGTAAGAAATGAAAAATATACAGTCTCACCGGGATGTGTAACCTGTGCGGCACCATGCGGCAACACGGATGACTATGATATGGAGAATCTGTGGAAAGAATCCGAAGAGACCGGGGCATTCAAGAATGCGATTCTGATGGCTGTTTATCAGATAGCGGCAAAAATGTATCATGCAGATCAGACGGAAGAATCTGATACGATGAAATTATTATTCCGGGCATTATGTATGATCAGCTTCGAGGGCTGGAATATTGCAGGACTTACACCGGTGATGGTGGAGCTTGGAAAAGCCGGGCGGTGACAAGTTCTCTACGTTATGGCATGAGTAAAATTATTTATGAGGGATAAGAAAAATTATCTATATTAATAGAAGATTAATTATAAGAAATGCGGTATAATATCCATACACTGTATATATCAAGGAGGAACAAAAACATGACAGTACCAGAAAGACTTTCCGCACTGCGTAAGTGTATGGAAGAAAAGAACATTGATGTGTATGTAATACCAACTGCAGACTTCCATCAGAGTGAATATGTTGGGGAACATTTCAAAGCGAGAAAGTTCATCACAGGATTTTCGGGATCAGCAGGAACAGCTGTGATCACTAAGACAGAGGCAAGGCTCTGGACAGACGGACGTTACTTTATCCAGGCAGCAGCACAGTTAGAGGGGACAACTGTAGAACTTATGAAGATGGGCGAGCCTGGAGTACCGGAGATGAATGCATACATCGAAGAGGTATTGCAGGCAGGAGAGACTCTTGGATTTGACGGAAGAGTGGTATCCGTTGGCGAAGGTGAAGGATATGCAGCAATCGCAGCGAAAAATAATGCGAAAGTGAATTATCAGGTAGATTTAATCGATGAAATCTGGGAGGACCGCCCGGCATTATCGGAAGAGCCTGCATTTGATCTGGATGTAAAATATGCCGGAGAGACTGTAGAAAGCAAACTTGCAAGAATCCGTGAAGAGATGAAAGAATCAGGAGCAAATGTACACGTTGTATCTACCATTGACGACATCTGCTGGACTTTGAATATCCGTGGAAATGATATCGACTTCTTCCCACTGGTATTATCTTACGGAATCATCACAATGGACAGTTTCGAACTGTATATCGATGAGAGAAAATTAGATGAAGAGTTAAAAGCAAAACTTGCAAAAGACGGTGTAAACTTACACCCATACAACGACATTTACGATGACGTGAAGAAATTCGGCGACGACGTGGTTGCAATGATCGACCCTGGAAAACTGAACTATGCACTGTTCAATAATATTCCGGAAAATGTAAAGACAGTAGAAAAGAGAAATCCGGCAATTCTTATGAAGGCGATCAAAAACCCGGTTGAGATCGAAAATATCCGCAAAGCACAGATCAAAGACAGTGTCGCACATGTAAGATTCATGAAATGGTTAAAAGAAAATGTCGGCAAGATGAAGATCACAGAGATGAGCGCATCTGATAAACTTGATGAGTTCCGTGCAGAGATGGGTAACTTCATCCGTCCAAGTTTCGAGCCAATTTCTTCGTTCGGAGAACACGGTGCGATCGTACACTACACATCATCACCTGAGACGGATGTAGAGTTAAAAGAAGGCCAGTTGTTCTTAACTGATACAGGAGCCGGATTCTACGAAGGATCCACAGACGTTACCAGAACTTATGCACTCGGCGAAGTTCCACAGATCATGAAAGACCACTTCACACTGGTTGCAATCAGTAACTTACAGCTTGGAAGCGCAAAATTCCTGGAAGGATCTACAGGTATGGTTCTTGATATTCTTGCAAGAAAACCATTCTGGGATAGAGACTTAAACTTCAACCATGGTACAGGACACGGAGTCGGATACCTTCTTAACATCCATGAAGGACCTGCAGGATTCCGCTGGAAATTCCGTCCGGGTGAGACAGAAGTTTTACAGGAAGGCATGATCATCACGGACGAACCGGGAATCTATATCGAAGGATCCCACGGAATCCGTCTGGAGAACGAACTCCTGACCAGAAAGGGAACACTGAACGAATACGGTCAGTTTATGTACTTCGAAGCAATCACACTGATTCCGATGGATCTGGATGCGATCAATCCGGATATCATGACAGCAGAAGATAAGAAACTGCTGAATGATTATCATGCGAAAGTATATGAAGTAATCGCTCCGTATCTTAATGAAGAAGAGCAGGAGTGGCTTAAGAAGTATACAAGAAGCATTTAATTAATATACTATTGTAGCCAGTCACGACATGAGAGGTCATAATGAATAAAAAAGAGCTGCCCTTTTTAAGAGCAGCTCTTTCAATTATTATCTTATTTATCAGCCTTCGGAGTATAATCAAGTCCAATACGTTTAGCCTGATTTTCAGGATCCCAGAAGAATCCCCACTCAACGAAGTTCTTAATTTTAGCTGTATCAGCAGGAGTCCATGTAACCAGATCACCTTTCTTGTACAGTTCATCGATCTCTTCATCTGTATAACCGAAGTTTTCCAGAACCTCACGGTTGTGTTCACCGAAGCAAGGAGCAGAAGCAACGATCTGTGAAGGATGTTTCTTGAAGATGTTTGTAAGTCCGATACCTTTCATCTTACCGAAGCACTGATCTTCCCATTCAACGATGTTCTCGCGTGCTTCATACTGTGGATCTTTCTCGATGTCTGCTGGTCCGTAAGCTCTCTGGCAAGGAATAGCAGCTTTGTTGAAGATTTCTTCCAGTTCATCACATGTACGCTCTGCACAGAACTTAGCACAGAGTTCATCAGCTTTCTTCCCACGTGGATCGAACAGAGGGAATCCTGTACAGTTCTTAGGAATTCCTTTTGTTATACCAGGTTTACCCATACCAATGATTGGGTATCCACGTTTTACAGGTCCCTGACCTACGATAGCTACGAACATAGCACCGCCGTCTTTTGTATCATAGAATGAGAAGCATGAAGCCATATCACTCTTGTTACCTGTACGGTATGGAACAGGCTCACCCTGTTTCGGGTATCCTTTGTTGAACCAGTTTGCCGGATAGTTATCAAGCAGACGGAACATAGTATCATACTGGGCAACGTCGCAGGAATCACCTTCACCTGTGTGCTGTGCACTGATGTATCCTGATAATGCAACGATACAAGCATTGTATGCTGTAATGTAGTCAGACAGATAAGGGTTAACCTTCATAGGTCCGGATGTAGGAGATACACCGTTCATGTACATATATCCACCCATTGCCTGTCCGGATACGTCGTAAGAAGGTTTGTCTTTAGAAGGTCCGAACTGTCCGTATCCAGATACGTGTACGATTGTCAGGGCTTTGTTGTGCTCCCAGCAAACTTTGTCTGTAAGACCACGTTTTGCGTATGATCCAGGACGTCCTGCTTCGATCCAGATGTCAGCCCATTCGATACATTTTAAGAAGATCTTCTGACCTGATTTCTTAGCTGTGTTAACTGTGATAGAGTATTCATTACGGTGATTCTGAGACCATGAAAGAGTACCTCTTGTCTGACACGCGATTGTTGGAGCCTCTGCCTGAAGTACCTGAGCACCCATTTCAGCCATCAGAGATCCTGCGAATGGTCCAGCAATATTTGTTCCGGTCACGAATACTTTTACACCCTGGAGAACACCAAATGCTGGATATTCACCAAATTTCTGAGTTAATTTGTTGTTGATTTCTTTCATCTCATATTTCCTTTCTTATATTATTTGAAATGTATATGTGACATATTTCGTTTTTTGTAAAATCATGTTACTGCGTAGACAGTAATCATTATTCATCGCCCTGAGGATATTTTTCCTGCAGTTTTTCGCCGCCTTTTAATGCACCAGATACACATAAGAACAGTGCAACAGCTACGAACATGTAGACGATCCATGTAATTCCGTATCCAACGATTCCCTGAATGATTGATGTAAGTACAGAACCAAAGGCTGCACCGATCAGGAAGAATAAGTTGGCAAATGCATAGATTCCGCCGTAATCTTTTGTTCCGAATACTTTTGACATCAGGACTGCCGGAAGTACCTTAGGAAGGAACATAGCAATCGCGAAGAAGATAGAGTATCCAAACGCAAGCATTACAGTACCGCTTACAGAGTAAGCATAAAGGCTTGCTAATCCGATGATAACAAGGACAGCTGCTCCGAGAACTGTTTTGCGGATACCGATCTTATCCATGAGGGCTCCACCTGCAACCATACCGATGATAGATACGATAGAGTATACAGAAAGGACAGTTCCCTGAAGTTTACCACCATCCTGTGCAACAGATGTTACGAAGTTAGGTACGTGAGTTGTAACACCGGCTGAGAGGATACCTGTGAACATAACAACACCGATAACACAGAACCATGCGCCGGATTTTGTAGCTACTTTCTTAGATACACCGATCCATGCGCCGGAGTTCTCTTCTGTTTTTGCAGTTTTTTCACCTTCACCTGTGCGGTAAGGCTCTGTTCCGTACTCTGCAGGAGAACGTTTTACCAGGAAAAGTGCTGTCAGCACCATAACTACTGCAACTACTGCAGCAGAGAAGATCATAGCAGTTTTCCAACCTGTATCATTTGCTGAGATAAAGTGGGAAATAACTGGTGACCATACGGCTCCGCCAAGTCCGCCGCCTGCGTAGGCGATAGACATCATTGTTGCACGTTTATCTTCAAACCATGCTGTAACAAGCATAGAGATTGGAAGCTGTGTAAGACCTGCCATAAAGATATTGGACAGGGCAAATACCAGATAGAACTGCCAGATTGCTGTACAGAATGTTGCAACTACCCAGCAAAGGCAGGTACCGATCGTGACGATGGTCATGGTAAGTTTCATATTTTTCTTCTGATACATTCCTGCAATCACCATTGCACCGATAGCACTGGCGAAAGAGGCAATCAGGTTAACTAAAGACCAGCTTGTGTTGCTGAAACCAAGGTTATTACATACCGGAGCCATGTACAGCGAAAAGCAGTTGCTCATGATTCCTGTAGGTATGAATGACATAATAAAGGCAGCAGCAAGGACGCCCCAGCCCTTGAATTTCTTTTTCTCCATGTTTTTCTCCTTTCGTAATTGAAGAAGAACACTATTCCGAAGTTTTCTGTAAATATTGTTCTACCATCTTACTGCGGACAACCTTTCCACTTTCGTTACGTGGAATATGGTCGATGTGTTCAAATGATTTTGGTATTTTGTAAGGAGGCAGATAATTGAGTGCAAATTTTATAAGACTTTTATCACTGACTGGTTCATTGGATTCTACAAATGCATGAATCCTGTGTCCCCATTCTTTGTCGGGAAGTCCGACAACTACAGCATCGTCTATTTTCTTATGTTTTTTCAGGACTGCTTCGATTTCGGCAGCGAATACGTTTTCACCACCGGTTACGATCATGTCGCTTCGTCGGTCCTTAAAATAAAGATAGCCTTCATCATCTACATATCCGATGTCACCCACGCTTTTGAACCCATGTTCATCACTCTTAAGCGGGGCGATATTTTTGTATTCAACTTTTGGCATATTTGGTCCCCAGGACATGAAGATTTCTCCGGTCTGGCCGGTTGGAAGATCGTTTCCTGCGTCATCTCTTATGGAGATATGCCCACATGGCATACGTCCGACACTTCCCTGATGGGTAAGCCATTCATCCCCGCGGATGAAGGTCATGCCGACACATTCTGTCATGGAATAGATTTCATATATTTTTTCCGGTGAGAGAATGTCGAACCATTTTCTCTTAAGGTCTGCGGAACAGACACCACCGGTGTGGCAGAAGACTTCCAGACTGCTTAAGTCTTCTGGATGAAAATCCGGAAGGCGGATGATACGCTGCATGAGAGTTGGAACCATCTGTACATATTCAATCTGATATTTCTTAATGAGTGCCACAATTGCTTTTGCATCAAAGCAGGAAGGCATATATAATGTATTTCCGCAGTAAAGTCCGTTAAATGCTACGGAGTGCGGAGCGCCGTGGAAGAGAGGACCGGCAAGGAGCTGGCGCATCTCAAAGCGCATACCGGAGATGGTGAACCAGGTCTTAAGACCTTCGTCGCTTTCGCCGGCTGCCATATTCTGTTCGATGACTTTGGTTTTACCGGATGTACCGCCGGAACAGTTGGCAAGGTTAGGAATTGCCAGAATGTCGGGCGGCATATCTTCCGGATAATTTTCACTTATACTTTTTAGTTCAGACGAACTAAGACTTTGATAATTATCTGGTTTCCAACGGTTGGTAACAACCAGGGAAGGTGCGACACATTCACAGATCTCTAAAAGATTACGTCTTGGAACTCTGTTAGAGATTGGGACATAACATCCGCCCGCTTTCCAGATTCCAAAAGCCAGTGCGATGTGTGTCGGAATGTTAGGAAGAGCGACAATGACGCTCTTACCAGGCTTGATTCCCTGCTCCATAAGGTACCATGCGATACGATTGGAAAGGACTTCGAGGGCATGCCACGTCATAACCGTTTCTTTATTTTCCGGTGAAATATATACTACGGCCGGAGCATCCGGCTTTACTTTTGCGATATTCGCAAGCTGCCTTCCAGGCGTAAAAAAACTATCTTCACCAGTGTTAAATATATTAAAGTGTGCGGTATTCACGGTCACTATCCCCCTTTAGTATCCCCAAGATATTTATCCTATTGATATAGGGATTGCCGGAAGCATTACGACCGGCAATCCATTGTTTTTTCCGATTTTTAATTAATATTAGTTAGCTACGTTAGCTGGAATGTATCCACCATCTACATTTATTACAGTACCTGTGATGTAAGATGCTGCACTTGAAGAAAGGAAGAGGATAGCATTAGCAACTTCTTCTGGTTTTCCGATATGACGAAGCGGAATTCCCTTAGCAAGGTTCTTCTTAGCGAATGGAGGAATTGTAGCAAGAAGGTCTGTATCAATTACTCCAGGAGCTACTGCGTTGCAACGGATTCCTGCGTAAGCCTGCTCCCAAGCCATAGATTTTGTAAATGCGATAACTCCACCTTTTGAAGCTGGATAAGGGCATCCGCATCCTGCTCCGTAGATACCAGCTACAGAAGCTGTGTTAACGATGCATCCTTTTGTTTTCTTAAGGTATTTGATTGCATATTTTGTAAGGTTGAACATACCTTTTAAGTTTGTGTTCATAACATAATCCCACTGAGACTGTTTCATTTTGTGGATTGGAACACTGCTGTCTGTACCAGCGTTGTTAACGAGGACATCAAGTCTTCCCCATTTTTCTTCGATCTCAGCATAGAGTTCCTGAGCTGCTTTATAATCGCAAAGGTCGATTGCTTTTACAGCGAAGTCATAGTCAGGATTGATAGATTTTAATTCAGCGATCTGCTCTGTAAAGTCTTCGCCTTCTTTTCCTAAGAAATATACTTTAGCGCCAGCTGCAAGATAAGCTTTTACTGTTGCGTATCCAATACCACGGCTACCACCTGTAACTAATACTACTTTTCCTTCGAATTCTTTTTCAAACATGTTTAGAATCCCCTTCCTTTTTCTTACTTTATAAATTGCTTTGAGTTTCTACGTCTTTTCCGGAGGATTCCCGTTCCTTCGAAAAATTTACTACCGATACGTCAACTCAATGACTGATAATATTTTAACATTATTTTAATCGTGTCAACGGGTTAGGAGTTCATTTTTTCTACTATTTGAAAAGACAAAAAGTGACATTTTATAGTCAAAACGACCGACAAAGTGAAAAATGAGCGGATTATGTATACAAAGTATCTAAAAAGAATAAAAATAAAAAGAAAGTCTCCGTCAGAATGAATATCTGCAGAGACTTTTTTGTGCTAAAAAACTTTGTTAAAAAATTGCTCTTTCCGATAGATCGGGCTATTTCTTTTTATCTTTTTTCTCTATCTTTTGTTCTGTTTTTGTCTTTTTCTCTATTTTTTCAGTTGGAGAAAAATATTCCTTTGGCATCTGATCCGTAATGATTCCGAGAAAATCCATCATATAGCAGAAGCAGAGATGAATCTGATCTGAGGATTTATTCTTTGCCTCATAGAGAAGCCC
Organism: Dorea sp.; assembly: GCF_977044405.1. NCBI lineage: Bacteria > Bacillati > Bacillota > Clostridia > Lachnospirales > Lachnospiraceae > Dorea > Dorea sp. The sequence goes on along the minus strand of NZ_CDRRQK010000004.1, from coordinate 121,049 downwards.
ATCCATGGATTGGTTGGCAATCTGTGCAGATAACCCGCTCAAGTGCACAACCGGAGGCTGGGATGGAACGACCATCTGCTCGCATTTCAGATAAGGGTTGGCAATCATGTATACGTAAGTGCTGCTGTTCATACGTGCCTCGGCAATTTCCAGAGGTGCTTCCTTAGATGGAAGAAAACGGTAACGGTGAAATGGTCCGAGGTTGATTAGTGTATTCGGTTTTAAGTTATATTCTACACCATTGATTAGGGCTTTCCCTTTGCCGGAACGGACCAGGATGAATGTCTGATCGCGGTTGTTGGCATAAGAAGTAGGAGCCTGGATCTTGGTTATATGAGCCTGAATGTTATCAGGCAGCACATTATTAATAAAGTAATCATGCGCACCGGAAAATACGGTACGGCTGGATATTGGATCTTGCGATATGTTATTATCGGTATCGCCTGATGGTTGTGTATCTTTTGCCATTTTCTTTTTGACCTTCTTTTATATGTATAACTTTGTATGTAATGTTGTAACGTAATCTAGAATCAGGCAGCTGGCTTACCTGTCTTTTTTTTCTGAGAGTTTCCGTTTTTTGCGGAATTCTCCAGGTGACATTCCGTTGATGCTGTAGAAGACTCTTGCCATTGTACGGTCAGAACCGAATCCGGATTCGATCGCAATATCTATGGTCGGCAGATGGGTTGTGGTAAGCAGTGCTTCTGCATAGCGGACACGGAACTGTGATAATACCTGCTTATAACTGGAATTCAGCCGGTTTTTAAACTGAACGCGCAGGATATTTTCGGAAGTATACAGTTCTTTTGTAAGTGTTTCGGCGTCAACTGTTTCTGTCATATTTTCATATAGATAGCTGATCGCAGAGATCAGTGTCTCGTTCATAATGGTTCCGCGGTATACGTGACCGTCTTTTCCGTCACTTAACATCCGTTTGAGGTATGTCTGAGGGGTCATACCGGTCATCGCTTTAAAGCGTCTGAAGAAAGTAATCTCCATATTGAATCCCGATATGGACGAGATGTAGTCAAACGGAAGACTGTCATATAGGAAATATGACATGGCAAGCAATAATCGCATCCGGTTCAGATACTGGTTAAAGTTAAGTCCGGTTGCTACAAGCAGTGCGTGGTTCAGTGCGGATTCACTGACGGACGGTGCAACTGCACCTACCACATCGGAAAGTGTCAGGTTCGATGTGCTGTGAACTGCAATATAAAGGCTCGCCTTGCGGCTGAGCGGCAGGGAACTGAACTTGTATTTTGCTTTCATGCTGCGGGCAAAACGGTTATAGAGCAGTTCGATTCTTCTAAGGTAGGAACTGCGGATAATTGCGGAACCATGTGTATTCTTTTTGCTTAATTTTCGATACTGGGAAAAGAGATGCCCGATCTGTTCTACTTCTTCTCCGGCAGGTCCGATCACAGGAAGATTGTTGACAATCTCAAGCTCCTTGGTAGGAGCAATGTTGCTGAAAGAATAGTAGCTCAGAAGCTGGTAATCGTAGGAACAGACCCAGATCTTTAACTGCTCGCCAAATGCTGGACAGATAGTAAGTACCTGGGAAGACTGAATCCACGATACACAGCCTGGCTGTACTGAGAATTCTTCTCCATTAATAATAAAACTACCATGTCCTTCCCTGACGAGGATAAAGTAGCTGTCAAACTCCATGACTGGGAACATTTCCCCTGTAATGATATGTTCCTGCAGCTTCAGATATTTGTCCGGTCCACAGAAGATGCCGTCTCTTGGAGTTTCGCATAAAGGACGAATTTTGTTTTTCAAAGTTAATAGTCACTCCCTAAAATTATCTAATACAGAAACGTTGCATTTTTGTTCCTGATATAACAACACAATAAGTTAACTATAGACTATCATAAACCAGATTTTAAATCAATGCGGAACGTGAAAAGATTCACAGATAATCCCGTATAATGGTGTGTATTCTTAGGAAAAGTGTATATTTATACGAAACGCCAGAGTAGAAGATATGGAAAAACTGCACCCAGAGATCCGGATGCCGGCTGATATCTGTATATAAAGATGATCACGGCCATCTGTCTGTAAATGTTACAGATAAAGACCGTGATCACCGGGAGGAATTCGTTATGTCAGACGAATCGTTCTATATATTTGTGCAAATATTTTATTTTGAAGATTATGTTTTCTTCTGATTTTATATGGACCTGTGTTGCAGATCTTAAACCTCGTAACCTGCAAAGTATCCTTCATGAAGTGCTTTACTTGCAAGACCTGTTCTTACTGCATCACCGATGACTCTTACGTCAGGAACAAATTTCTTAAGTTCCTCTGAGAGTGGATCGTAGTTTCTTGATCCCATACCAACAACGATGTGGTCGAATCCTTTGAGCCATTCTTCGCTACCGTCTGTTGTATGCTGGATCTTAACATCATGATCAGTAACTTCCAGTACTTTTGCATTGACATATGTCTTAACGCCTTCCTTGCGGAGGCTGTTCATCAGGATATTACGGTTTGGAAGACATACATTTGTCATAAGCTGTGGCTGCATCTCTACCATAGTTACCTCTACATCACCGATGCTTCCTGTCTGAACGAATGAAGCAGGACGTGCATCTGTCATCAGCATCTCAGCTGTCTCACAGGCAACTTCTCCACCACCTAAGATACATACAGTTCCCTTAGGTACGGTTACTTTACGGCTTAAGATGTCGTGTGTCGTAGTTACAGGGTAGTCTGTAAGACCTTTGATAAATGGTGGGATAAATGGTCTTGCACCAGTTGCTACGATAACTGCATCCGGAGCGAACTCTTTTACAGCTTCTACAGTAGCTTCTTTCTTGAATTCAAATGTAACACCGGCTTTGTTTGCACGGTATGTAAGGTGAGAGAGCCATTTACACATTTCCTGTTTTCCTGGAGATACTACAGCCAGTGCAAGCTGACCACCAACCTGGTTCTTCTTCTCCCATACAGTTACGTGATGTCCACGTTCAGCAGCAATAACAGCAGCGTACATTCCACCAGGGCCGGCTCCGATAACCAGAACATTCTTTGGTTCATCAACCGGATTGAATGGATAGTCATATTCATGACCGATCAGTGGGTTGATGTGGCACTGACATACCGGATGTGTAGGATCCTTTGGTGTGATACAACGTCCACCACAAGATGCACATGGAGTAATATCATCAAAGCGGTTCTCGTATGCTTTGTTCGGAAGGTCTGGATCAGCAAGTAATGGACGTCCAAGAGAAACACCATCTACAAGTCCACGCTCTACGATATCAGCTGCATAACGGATATCGTTGATCTTACCTACAACGAATACCGGGATATTAACAACTTTCTTAATCTCAGAAGCTTCATATACGTTACGTCCGATCTTCTGGCTGTGTGAAGGGATGATATCCTGCATATCTTCATACTGAACACCACCGGATACTTCTAACATATTAACACCGGCTGCTTCAAATTTTGGAGCAAGGTATAACATTTCATCTAATCCGTTACCACCTGCTACACGCTCAGAACCAGAGATACGAAGGATGATCGGGAAGTCTGGACTGACGTTCTTACGACATTCTTCGATGATCTCAAGGATCAGACGGGCACGGTTATCGATGGTTCCACCGTATTCATCCATACGTTTGTTACGAAGTGGAGAGAGGAATGCACCTGGAAGCATGTAAGCATGTGCTGCGTGTAATGCAATACCGCCGCATCCTGCTTCTTCTGCACGGCGTGCTGCCTGTCCGTACTGTTTGATGACTTTCTGGATTTCTTTAATAGTAGCAGGTCTTGATACATCACCATTTGCATTTGTATTGACAGATGGTCCGATCGGTGTGATTCCCTTCATGGCACAGATGGATTCCGGGCCTGGATGAATGATCTGTGGGATCAGTTCGCTTCCTGCATCTGTGACACGTTTTGCAAATTTTGCAAACTGTGGTACCAGTGAATCCTTATCAAGTGCTGTAGTTTTTCCTATATACCAGTATTTATGGTCAACGGTTACAGCGTCGATTACTACGTAGCCTGCTCCTCCTTCTGCACGACGTACGAAGATATCTGCCAGCTGTTTTGGTACAGTTCCGTTAGTTGCTTCATAATGCATGCTCATCGGTGCCATTGCGATACGGTTCTTTAAAGTTGTTTTTCCGAGCTTTAATGGACTGAAAAGCTTTGCGTTTTTCATATCTGTGATCATTTTATTTCCTCCTGAACATTTTTGTGAAATTTATCTGTTGCGTTTAAGTATAAACGAACAAGGAGTGGCATGTTTCACATTTTTTTGTTAAATAATCTACATTTTTTGAGAAATTCATGAGAAATTACTTCTGAAAATACAGACATTTTTTTGAATTTCACTACAGGAAATGAAATAAAACAGAAGAAAACTAGTGATTTGTGACAGGAAAATTTGATTTTTTGTACATTGTTTGTGCATTATAATTCTTGTTTTGTTCCGACATGGGCAATATGTACATGTTAAAATTTAGACAAGCTTTTCGAAAGACAGTATTAAAGCTGATATAAATGATTTACTACCGTAAAACAGATACGTTCCGCAAGCACCGGCAGAAATTCCCGTACCTGACCGGACCGATCTTCGGGACAATGGCTTCAATTACAAAAACGAAAGAAAAGAGGATGATTTCGAAAATGAGTTATGATGCATTGTTTTCACCTATTAAATTAAGAGGACTGGAACTGAAAAACAGAATCGTACTTCCGGGTATGAACACAAAGCTGGTAAAGAACAAACACGACGTAGCAGATGACCTGCCTGCATATCACGCAGCAAGAGCAGCTGGCGGATGTGGATTAAATATAGTAGAGCTTGTATCTATCTGTCCAGAATGTCATGCTTATCTGTACCTCGGACTTTACAATGAGCATCACAGAGACGAACTTAAGAAAGTAACAAAAGCAATCCATGATAATGGTGGAAAAGCAGCCGTACAGATTTGGCACGGCGGTTTTGTACCAGCGGACTTCTTTGATAAGACAAATAAACTGGAAACTCCAGAGACACTTACAGTAGAACGTATCCATGAGATCATAAAACAGTTCGGAGCATCTGCAAAACTTGCAGTGGAAGCTGGATTCGATGCACTGGAGCTCCACGGAGCACATACATATCTGCCACACGAATTCATGAACCCATCACTGAATACACGTACAGATGAATATGGTAACCAGAGCCTTGAGAACCGTTGCCGTTTCAATCTTGAAGTCATCCGTGAGATGCGTGCAAATATGCCGGAAGACATGCCATTACTGATGCGTCTGGATGCAGTAGATGAGATGCTTCCAAAGGTTACAACTGTAGAAGAGACCATCCAGTTCATTAACTGGGCAGAAGAAGCCGGAGTAGATGCAATCGACTTATCAAGAGGTAATGCAAGAAGTCTTGCAACCGTATACGAAGTACCACCATATAACCTGGAGCCAGGATTCAATATGGAAAACATCGCAAAGATCAAAAAAGCAATCAACATTCCTGTAATTGGTGTTGGACGTGTTAATATGCCAGAACTTGCTAATAAGCTGATCGAAGATGGCGACATTGACATGATCGCTGTAGGACGTGCACAGCTTGCAGATGCAGAATGGTGTAACAAAGCAAAAGAAGGACGTGAATGTGATATCCGTCGTTGTATCGGATGTACAGAAGGATGCTACGATAAAGTTATCGATCCTAAGGCTACACATATCACATGTACACGTAACCCAATGCTGTGTCTGGAATACAAGGGAATGCCAAAGGCAGAAACAGCGAAAAACGTTATGATCATCGGTGGAGGTATCGGTGGACTTGTAACAGCTGAGATATTAAAAGAACGTGGACACAATCCAGTTGTATATGAAGCATCTGAATGTCCGGGTGGAAGATTCGTATTAGCTGGTAAGGCTCCTAAGAAACAGGAATTTGAAGATGCTGTGAAATGGGAAGTTGAACAGTGCAAGAAGATGGGTATCGAGATTAAGACAAATACAACTGTTACACCAGAGATGATCGCAGAAGTAAAACCAGATCATGTAGTAGTAGCTACAGGTTCTGAATTTGCAATGCCAGATCTTCCGGGAGTAGACGGAGCAGATATCGTAACTGCTGAAGATGTACTTGCCGGTAAAGCAGAAGCAAAAGGAGAAATCCTGATCCTTGGTGGTGGTCTTGTTGGATGCGAGACAGCACAGTATCTGGTTAACAAAGGCGAGAAAAATGTCCGTGTTATGGACAGCAGACGTGTTGGAAAAGCAATGGGTATGCTCCGCAGTATGTTCCTTGATATTGAATATCCTGGAAAGACAATCCAGAAGAGCAACCGAAGCAAAGTAACAGCAATCGGTGATCATACTGTTGATTACAAATTTACAGATAAATTCAAAAAGACAAGCAATAAGTCACGCAGCTTCGATACATTAGTATTAGCAACAGGTGCAAAATCACGTCCGACAGAAGATCTGACATCAAAATGTGAAGAACTCGGAATCGCATACAACGTAATCGGTGATGCAAAGAAGGTTAACATGGGTATCGATGCAACAGCTGATGCATACAAAGTAGGTATGGAAATCTAAGATAGAAAAACTACTATATATAATTTAAGGAAGGATGAATATCATGACAGTAGAAGAACGTCTTGAAGCATTAGAAAAAGAGATACAGCGTCTGAAAGATGTACAGGCGATCAAAGAATTAAAGAGCAAATATTTCTGCGCACTGGATACAAAGAACTGGGATGAACTGGAGACAACAATGGCACCAGACATCGAGACAGCATACTCTAATGGTAAACTTGTATTCCACGGACCAAAGGAGATCACAGATTACTTCAAAAAATCTATGCCAAAGACAGAGATCACACTGCACCAGGGACACAATCCGCAGATATGGTTCGAAAGTGATACAGTAGCATATGGAAAATGGTATCTGCAGGATATGCTGATCTTCGCAAAAGGCGATCCATATGAAGGACTTCAGGTAGAAGGATCTGCAATCTACACAGACAAATATGTAAAGATTGATGGAGAATGGCTGATCCAGGATACAGGATATATCCGTATCTATGAAGAACAGTTCATGAGAGACGAGACACACCGTATCCGTAAAAATATGTTCGCTCCAAAGAAAAAGAAAGTTGTAAAGAAGAAAAAGACAACAACAGCTAAAAAAGAAGAAGCATAAAGAGCAACACGGTCTGAAATGTGAAGACTGCAAAGTGTGAGCAAGAATGAACAAGATGCCGCTGTGCCTGACTGGTATAGCGGCATTATTTTATACCACAGTATGCAATAGAAGCTGCCAGTGGCAGGTTCTATGTAGCTCATGTATTCATAAGGAATTGCTGGTGACAGATCCTGTGTATCAATGATATAATAGGAAAGATTGAGAAAACAACGTGGCTGCGGAGCAATCCGTGGTATGATAGTATGTGAGAATTGAGAATAAAGGAATCGGGAGGCGGAGAAAGTGCTGCGCAATTTACGTAGGAAAATATATAAGAAAATTCGTTTTAAATCATGGTACCGGAAGGCGTACTATTATCATAGGAAAGAACACGAGATGGATGAGATCATCGCAAAATATAAGACGCCGGAAGAGATGCAGGATAAAAAGTATATGAGAAAGCTCCGCCGGGATATGATTCGGAGCCTGTTCAAATATGGTTCTTATTACAGTGAATATTTCCTTTTTGGATATGAAGGAAAAGATGCAGAGTATCGTAATTCCTTCATAACAGAAGGGATCCGGCTAAGCTATTATCCACGTATGAATCAGAGAAAGAATACAGATCTTCTGGAGAATAAATACAGAACTTATAAGAAATTCCAGGATATGTATAAGCGTGAGATCATCCGTGTGAAAAAGAATGAAGAACCAACAGAAGAGAATTTAAAGAAACTGGAAGAATTCGCAGAGCGTCATAAGACCTATGTAGTAAAACCGGTATATGCGGCATTTGGCAATTCAGTAAGAACAGAAACTCTTTCTATGTATGAATCTGTAGAGGAAGCTCATAAGCGTTATCGCAAATATGGTGCTGTCATCGAAGAACTGATCGAGCAGGGAGAAGAGATGGCACGTATTCATGCAGGATCAGTGAATACACTGAGAATTCCAACTGCAATCATCAAAGACGAAAATGGAGATCCGAAAATTCAGTTATTCCACCCATCACTGCGTATGGGAAGAGGCGACAGCTTCGTGGATAACTTCAGTGCAGGCGGTGTAAGTGCGCTGATCGATCCAGAGACCGGTGTGATCTACACAGACGGAGCAGATAAAAAAGGACATAGTTTTGAATGCCATCCAGACAGTGGAATCAGATTCAAAGGATTCCAGATTCCGCAGTGGGATGAAGCAGTTGCCATGGTAAAAGAGGCAGCGATGATGATTCCGGATAACCATTACTGTGGATGGGATCTGGCATACAGTGCACAGCACGGCTGGTGCATGGTAGAGGCAAACTGCACGGCACAGATGGGAGCCATGCAGATGGTAACGAAAGAAGGACGAAAAGCAGAACTGGAAGCATTGATTGCACAGATGTAGATATAAAAGACAGAGAGGATAAAGTGTTATGGGGCAGACAAATGGCAACGGTTTGACAAGATTCATCAACTCAAGAAAGCATATTCATCAATTCGCAGTTGAGTATGCACAGAAGTATGGATTACAACCTTCAGAGGTAGAAAAAGATATCATACAGGCAAAAAAATACAATCATATTTCCTTTAAAGAATATGAATGGACCGGATTCCACGATCTGAACCAGGAACAGAAAAAGACGGTATCAACACTCTGGTCCCGCATGGAATTCCGAAAAAAATATACAGACAGAAGATACATCGGAATCCTCATGAACAAATACATATTTTCAAAAGTCTTTTCTGATTTTTACGGACGGAAATGTGTACAGGCATCGGATGTAACGGAAGATGTATTGAAGATGCTCGCAGAAGGAACAGGGCTGGTTGTCTATAAACCAAACTGTAAAGGGCAGGGAAAGGGTGTCAAAGTTCTGGCTGTTACCGGAAAAGATGAGATAGAGGCAGCACTTGACTGTATCCGTAACGGCGGCAACGGAATCGTCGAAGAATACATCCGTCAGGATGATGTGTTAAATGAACTGAATCCAAGCGCAGTAAGTGTCGTAAGATTTTATTCCCTGACATCTCCGTATGGATCTTACCTGTTCGCACCGGTACTGACATCTGCTCTTTATAAAGATATTGCAAATGGCTGCCAGGATGCACTGACAGCAGTTGTGGATATCCGGACAGGAAAGGTACTGACCGATGCGGTAGACCAGAATAAGATGGCGGAATATAAAGTACATCCGATGACAGGTGTTGCATTTCAGGGGATCCAGCTTAAGCACTGGGATAAGACGATCGAGATGATGAAACGGGCGGTACCGCTTGGAAGCAAGATCTCGAATATCGGCTGGGACGTGGCACTTACCGAAGACGGACCGGTATTAATAGAAGCTAACACCATACCTGGATTTAACACCGCACAGTATTCCGGATATGGATGGATTACGGATGGATATGGATATCAGCCATTGTTTGATGCAGTGAATGATATTCCGTTTGAAGATGACGGAAGATATGAACGGGTTGTGATGAAACTTTAATAAAATTCCGGATATACGTTGGAGTATACAGGCCGTGTATAAATATGCAAATACGCATATGCGATATAAGAAAGGAGCATAGAAAATATGGCAGAACAGATTAAAATATATTATTCCAAACTGCGCAATATGGGAGATTGTCTGAATGAGCTGATCGTGGAAAAGTGTTTTGGCTATCAGGCAGAAAGGTGCTCGTTTCTTGATGGGGAGTTATGCGGGATCGGGAGCTGTCTCGGACAGTATACCCTGCATGGGACCAGATCGATGCGTCTGCAGCAGCGGATCAATGGGATCCGGAAACCACATGTGTATATCTGGGGAACCGGGTTCATCAATTATTCGGACGCAGAAGGAACATTTTTTAAAAAGAACATGGAATTCTGTGCGGTCAGAGGTGAACTGACAAGGAAGAATGTAGAGCGGATGACGGGCAAGAAACTTGATATCCCGATGGCGGATGCAGGAATTCTTGCATCAGACCTTCTGGATGAAATCCCAGAAACGAAATACGAAGTAGGCATCATCCCGCATCTTTGTGATCTGAAAGATCCGAAAGTAGAAGAACTGATGAAACAATATCCGGGATCAAAATTTATCAACGTAAAGGATGATCCGTTGCAGGTGGTAAAAGAGATTGCCAAATGCAGATATGTCTTATCCAGCAGCCTGCATGGTCTGATCGTAGCAGACAGTTTTCACATTCCGAATATGTATCTGGTATTTGGCGATCGTCTGCTGGGTGACGGATATAAGTTTGATGATTATTATTCTGCTTACGGCATCACGCAGAAGCCAAGAGATCTCAGAACAGAAGCTATGCCGGAACTTTCTGAGATAGAAAAGGAATATCAGATTTTGCCGGAGCTTGTGGAGGAGAAAAAACGACAGATGAGGGAGGCATTTCCATATGAATGAAAAAGAAAGATGCAAGCTGATCTCAGTTGTAATTCCTACATATAACAGGAAGAAACAACTGCCGGAGTGTATAAGAAGTGTTCTCGCTCAGACATATCGCAATATAGAAGTACTGGTTGTCGATGATGCTTCGACAGATGGAACGGAAGAATTGTTCCATGAGATAGAAGACCCGAGACTTCACTATCTGAGATATGAGACGAACCGGGGAGCCTGTTATGCAAGAAACTATGGAGCGAAGAGAGCAAAGGGTGAGCTGATCGCGTTCCAGGACAGTGATGATACCTGGTATGAGGACAAGCTTGAAAAACAATACCGCTTTTTGTGTGAACATGAAGTGGATCTTTGCTTTTGCGGGATGAACCGGATCGCGGAGAATGGCAATCATTTTCACTTCCCGGTACATGGATTCCATCCGGAGCATGCGCTGGAGGACTTTCTTGCAGAGAACAGGGCCAGTACACAGACCATGCTGATGTGGAAAAATGTATGGGAGCAAGTGCAGTTCGATGAAGAGATCCGCAGATATCAGGACTGGGATTTTGGAATCCGTGCAGCGAAAGATTTTACACTGGGATATCTTCCGGATGCATTAGTGGATTCGGAAGTGGGAGCTGACAGTATCTCATCGAGGGTAAAATCTTATCCGCATCTGTTACATTTATATAAGAAGCACGAAGCACTATATGAGATGTATCCGAAGAGCAAGGCAGTCATGAACCGGAGACTTGGGAAAAGGGTACATGAAGCAGATCCGGCTGTGGCAGCAGCACATTTTAAAGAAAGCTATTTACTTAGCAGAAGTTTTTACGATTGGGGTTACTGGATGGCAGACAGGCTCAGAAGCTGCTTCATCCGGCCAGAGAGGAAGGTTTCAAGATGATTGCATTTGTAATCCTGCATTACCGTGCAGCAGATATGACAAGAAGATGCGTGGAAAAGATACAGGCACTACCGGGAGAAAAGCAGATTGTAATAGTAGACAATGCATCTCCGAACGGAAGTGGACAGGTACTTCTGGATGAGTATGCATCCTGCCCGGAGATCAAGGTGATATTAAACCCGGAAAATTCAGGGTTTGCAAAGGGAAATAATCTTGGAGTGAAATGGGTACGTGAGCATAAAAAACCGGAATTTACCGTAGTACTGAATAATGATGTGGAGATCTTGCAGGAAGATTTCTGCAAAAGGATCGGGGAAATCTATGAAAAACAACCATTTGACGTACTTGGACCGGATATTGTATCTGTATTTTCCGGGATTCACCAGAATCCGAAGAGTATGCATGGATGTACGCTGGATTCTGTACGGAAAAAGCGGGCAAGTGTAGAACGTACGAAGAATCCTATCCTTCTGCTTCTTAGCAGCGGCGAAAAGAACAGTCCGGCAATCTGGAAGCAGGTGCAGAGAAGAAAACGCGCCAGACAGCACATCGATACCACGGCTCCGGCAGAAGGAATTGTACTGCATGGCTCCTGCGTGATCTTTTCGGAAAGATATCTGGAGATACATCCGGAACCATTTTATCCAAAGACGTATATGTACTACGAGATGGAGATCTTAGACTGGATCTGCAGAAAGGAAAAGAGTGTGGTGCTTTATGATCCGTCTATCTCAGTACTACATTATCAATATGTATCTTCCAAACAGGAATACAGATCGATTATAAAACGTTCCAGATTCGTAATCGACTGTCTGATGGATTCCCTGACGGCAGCAGAAGAGCTGATCCTGGAAAATGACGGGGAGGCGTAAAGTGTGAAAAAGAAGAAGATCAGTAAGGCATCACGTGCATTTTACATAGCACTTTCTTATCTATCGCCGAGATGGAATACAAAGCTTTTATTTTTGAAAAAATTTGGACGGTTCCCGGACCTTAAGAATCCGAAGACACTGAATGAGAAAATTTTAAAATTAAAGCTGGAATCGTATGGGCAGAATGAAGTCGTCAGAAAATGTGCGGACAAGTACAGGGTAAGAGAATATATAGAAAGCTGTGAACTTGAAAATTGTCTGACGAAGCTTATTGCAGTCTATGATAAGCCATCGGACATTGACTGGGAGAGTCTTCCGGAGAGCTTTGCGATGAAGTGGAATTTTGGATGTGGTTATAATATTATCTGTCCGTCTAAAAAAGATCTGGATATTCCGGCGACGGTGAAAAAGCTGGAAAAATGGGGAAAAGAACCATTCTGGGCATATTTTTCAGAGCTTCAGTACCGGAATATGGAGCAGAAGATCATCGTGGAAGAGTATCTGGGAGATCCGGATGGCCTGCCGCCGGAGGATTACAAGTTCTATTGTTTCCATGGCAAGGCTTACTGTGTAATGTTATGCGTGGGAAGAGAAGAAGGATGGCCGAAGTTCTATTTCTTCGACCGGGACTTTAACCTGATGCGTATCAACCGGGATTCAGTAAATGCACCGGAAGGATTCTCGCTTCCAAAGCCGGAAGGACTGGACGAGGCATTTGCAGTAGCAGACAGACTGAGCAAAGGATTTCCATTTGTAAGGGTGGACCTGTATGTGACGGAACAGGGAGTCAGGTTCGGGGAGATGACATTTACACCGGCTGCGGCGCTGGATAATAAACGTCTTCCGGAGACGGACCTGTTGTTTGGTAGTATGATGTAGGAGTAAAGAGGTATGAAAGTAGCAATATTAGGAGCGGGGAACAGCGGGTGTCTGCTGGCTGCGGACTATGCCGGACGTGGGCATGAGGTTACGCTGATCAAGACATCCCACGCGATGCATGATGAGAATTTCCAGTATCTGATGGAGCATGACGGAAGCGTGATGCTGGAAGAATTTGGTGAAAATAAAGAAAGTTCGATCGCGCATGTGACGAGAGAAATAGAAGCAGTAAAGGGACAGGATGTGGTACTGTTATGTACGCAGACAGGATATCATAAAGAGGTACTGGAAAGAGCACTTCCATTATTGCAGGAAGGACAGATCCTTCTTATGGTTCCGGGATATCTCTCTACGGCGTATGCCATGGGTATCGGGATACCAGAAGGAGTAATTCTTGCGGAAGCGGAAAGTAACTTTATAGATGGAAGGATCCGGGTGCCGGGACATTTCCGGGTTGGATTCCGGAATGTAAGAAATCCGGTCGGGATCTATCCGGCGCATCAGATTGTCTATGCATCAGAGGTTCTGGATAAGCTTGGAACCCCATTTACATATGTTGAGAGTGTAGTAGAAGCGGCGCTTCACAATCCGAACATGGTTGTGCATACGGTAGGAGCAGTTATGAGTATGCCGCGGATCGAGGCGACAGGTGGTGATTACTGCATGTATCATGAAGTCTTCACACCGTCTGTGTGGAAAATACTGGAAGCACTGGATCAGGAGAAAATGGATATCCTGCAACACTTAGATCTTCCGCCGGTGCCTTACACAGAAGCCTGTAAGTTCCGCAACAGTCTGGATGAAGAAAGAGATGGAAAAGAAGTCTTCTTTGAATATGCAGCGATGCCGGAGCGTGCCAAAGGGCCTCTGACTGTGAATTCCAGATATATTACAGAGGATGTTCCTCAGGGATTGGTGCTGATGGAATCACTGGGAAGCGTACTTGGAATTCCGGTTCCGATCTGTACATCGTTGATAGAGCTTGCCAATGCGGCACTTGATACAGATTTCCGGAAAGAGGGAAGAACACTTCACAGACTTGGAGAGGAAAACGTGCGCCAGATCTTAAAAGAACGGGAAGGTGAGAGAAGGTAATGTCACAGTGGGATGCCGTAAAGAGAACATGGAAGATGGCAAAGAGCCTGAAAAAGCAGCGCGGCGGTGTGACATTTGCTTATTTCCTGGATGCGATCCAGTGCGGATACCGGCATGAGGCATCACCGGAGAATTATCTGGTATTACGTTTTTTTGAGATCAAAGATGAAGAGCGTTCAAAGTATCTGACGTCTGGAAGATCGAAAAGAGCAGATAAAGAGCTGAACCGTTTTATGACGGAGAAGGACGCGCGGGTGATGGCACAGAAGCATCTGTTTTACCAGATGTTTACCGGGCTTGTAAAAAGGGAGTATCTATATACCCCGGAAGCAGACTTTGCGGAATGCCTGGAATTCATGGACCGGCATGAGGTATTCATATGCAAGCCGGACCGTGGGATTATGGGACATGGAGTGAAAAAGATACGTACCAGTGAAATCAGGGACCGTTATGCGTGGTTCCAGGAACGCAAGAAAGAAAAGTGTCTGATAGAAGAACTGATCGTACAGAATGAAGAGCTGCAAAAGATCAATGACGGATGTGTCAATTCCGTGAGGATCAATGCGGCAAGAGACAAAAAAGGAAATGTCAGGTTGATCGGAGCCTGCTTAAAATGTGGCGGCAAAGGAGCTGTCGCAGATAATTTTCATTCCGGCGGGATTGCGTATCCGGTGGATACAGACAGTGGATGCATTACAGGTCCCGGAAGGAATAATAGCGATATCAGAGAATACGACAGACATCCGGGATCGGAGGTAGTGATGCCAGGATTTCAGATTCCTTACTGGGAGGATATCCGTGCGGGAATATTCCTCGCAATGGAACGCATGCCAAATGTCGGCTATGTGGGCTGGGATATCGCAGTCACCCCGGATGGATTCGAATTAATAGAAGGAAACTGCCACTGGCCAGGTGGTAATATTATACAATTAGACAGAGTTGGAAAATATCCATTGATTCAAGAATGTTTAGAGGGAGTAATATGGGAAAGAAGAAAAACATCATAACAGACAATTATATAGTAAGAAATATCAAAGCTTATCCGGTCCTGAAAAAGAAATTCATGACTTACATCGAAGGAGAGGAACAGCTTCCGGAAGGATTTACAGAGAATAAGCTTTTCCACGATTATCTGAAAGTCAGAAGAAATAATCCGGAGAAACGTGTGTCACAGTCAGAATATATGATCTTTGGATTTTACAATCTTCCGGTAGAAGAACAAAAAAAATATCTGACAGATATCGAGGCGACACGCCTGATGCGTCCGTATAACAATGATTCGGAAAAATATCTCAAAGACAAGTTAAGCTTTTTAAAGAACTTTTCAAGATTCGTAAGCCGAGGATGGATGTATGTGCCGGAAGCAAGCTTTGAGGAATTTTGTGACTTTGTACACAAATATCATGTGATCGCACTGAAACCACAGTATTCCAGCTGGGGTATCGGTTTTATCCGTCTGACAGAAGAAGACTTTGATGCAAAAGAAGATAAAGAAGCATTCTACCAGAAGATGATCAAGGGAAGATATCTTGCAGAAGAATTCGTAAAATCACATGAATCACTGGCAGTCTTCCACCCATCTTCATTGAATACCCTGCGTGTGATCACATTCCGCAACGGAGACCGTTTTGAAGTGTTTGGGTGTGGATTACGTGTGGGAAATAACGGACTGCATGTGGATAACGCACACGGAGGCGGAATTTTCTGTGAAATGGATCCAAAGACCGGAATCATCACAACCGACGGCATCGATGAGTGCGCAAATACATACGTAACACATCCGATGACCGGTGTGAAGTTCAAAGGTGTGCAGATCCCATTCTGGAAGGAAATCTGTGAGTTATGTAAAGAAGCATCCCAGGAGCTTCCTTGCTTAAGAGTAGTAGGATGGGATGTGGCGATTCTGGAGGATGGCACTTTGGAACTGATCGAAGGAAACCACAGCCCTGGAATGAATATTGTGCAGGCGCCGGCGAAGCATGGGGTGCATGATAAGTTTGAATCGATGCTTTTGGATTATTATGGGGCACCGGAGCAGTATGTGTAACCGTGATGCATAAAGATAACCGCTCACACAATTTTTTACAGACGATGTGGGCGGTTATTTTTGTGTCTTGGAATTCAAGCACCTGATGCATTAAACATCTTCATTCTCAAAAATTTTAATCAGCTGGCTGTCTTCATTCGTCTTCTTAAATCCTTCCAGTGTTTCTTTAAACGTCGTATGCCTGTAATGATACGTATTCCAGATAAAGCAGACGAACGTAATCCCCCACAGAACCGGCCACAGGATCACGCATTTGTGGAGTTTGGGGAAGCGGACTTTCATCTGCAGATGGCCTTCTTTGAAGTAGGTCCAGAAGTTTACTTTTGTGTAAGAGCCGCTTCCGACTAAGGCGGTGTCGTTAGAGGTGCCCATGTCGTGGTCTTCCAGGATGCGCTGGATGAAGGTGTCGCAAGTGTCGGACGGGTAGTGGATATCCGGTTCTATATCTGCGGGAAGTCCGAGGTAAAGGTGCAGGGTTTCGATGATGATCTCGTAAAAGTGCAGGATCTTGGACTCTTTGCACCATTGGTGAAGTTTGTCAAAGTCAATATCATTATTTCTTGCAGTAAGATATAATACAAAGTCACACAAAAGCCGGATGCCGAACCCGCTGTAAAGATAGTGTTTTAACATATGGTGGATCATGTAAAAGGTATATTCCGTAGGAGGAAGCACCTGGTATGTGAGATCCCCGATCTTCTGAAGCTCTGGTGTAAGCTGACGTTTGGAGAAGACCTGATCCACAATCTGGTTGGCTTTGTCATACTGATAGACTCCTACGATACGAAAATGTAGTTCCAGAATATATCTGCGTCCGGTTTTCGGAAATGTATAGATATAAGTTGTATGGTGATCGCTTAGTTCCGGGTCCAGTACAAATCCGTTGGCTTCCAGAACCTTCTTTGCTTTTTCAAATGCCGCAGGATCGGGAATATAGAGGTCTACATCGCCAAGCTTACGGTATTCCGGCACCGGATAGTAAGCGGCAAGGCTGATACCCTTTAACAGATAATAAGGAATCTGTTCCCGGTTCATAAGTGAAACGATGATCTCTGTCAGGTGTTCAATCTGGTAATACTGGAACATCATCTGTTTGGTCTGTTGTTTGAAGGCAGTATAAACCTGCGGATTACTCTTTACATAAGGAAGAAGAAACGGCGAAGTAAAATGCTTTCCTGCTAATACAGATAGTGCGGAAATGTCTTCCGGAAGAATTCGGAGTTCTTTTTCACGTTGAAAAGATTCTGCAAAAGATTCACCAGAGGGAGTATGATTTTGGTTCGTATTTCTTCCTGTCTTGATGAAATTGTTTTTTATTATCTGAAGATATGTTGTATAAATATTATTCATAGCGTCTTGTTTGTTATCTCCTTTTAAAATCCATAATATGATGTATTGCTTTATATCTTCATGCGTTTGGAAGAAACTGCCGGTGGCAGGTTCTGTAGATGTCAAAGTATGCAAGAGAAGCTGCCAGTGGCAAGTCCTCTGTATGGGGATTCTGATTGAAAAAATCCTTCTTTAAAAAACTGTAACAACAGTATAGCACAAGTTACTGTTCACAGACAGGAATTTTCTGAACTGAAAATTCCGTGTGATGCAGGCTGCAGAAATGATTTTCAGACATACTCTGGCACAATAAAAAAACATGTAAAAAGAGAATTGAATTAGAAAATGATAAAGTCTATACTGTATATGTTAACTATTAGAAACGGTGAAATTATGCAATAATAGGAAGTATTAGAGCATTTTTTAGACACGTTCTAGTTAGTATGATGGAATAAAAATGTATTTTTATGCTTGAATCATTTATAATAAAAAGAAGGAAAAACAGATGAAAAGATCGAAAGATTTCGTCCTGCGGAATCTGGATGAAGACTATTTTCTGATTCCGAGAGGTAGGATGGCAGAAAAGATAAATGGTGTGCTTACGCTTAGTGAGACGGCTGCTTTTATATATAATCATATAGAAGAAACCGAAAATATAGAAGATATGGTCCGGCTTCTGAGTGCACATTATCATGCGACAGAGGAAGAACAGAAAGAAATGAACGAAGACGTAAAAGAGATGTTTCATTTTTTTCAGGAGCATAAGATAATTATGCCTTAATAAAAAGAAAAGAGATGAGGTGAAAAGGATGGTTGTATTACTGGTTGGCGGTGGAAGCAGACTGATGGATGCCATGATCAACAAGTTGAATAAATGTGGACACAGGGTATATCTGATCACTGGAAAGAAGGAGAGCCATTTTACATATCCGAGGGTATTTGAAAGATATGATTTTCCTTACAGCAGTGACAGTATCAAAGAAATCTTTGAAAGTGTGCGTCCGGATGTGGTGATCTTTCTTGGCGCATATGATTCGAATTACAGCTGGACGCATACGAGAAAGGAATCGGTACAGTATGCAGCAGATCTGACGAATATGCTGTCGGCATATTCTGTGTGTAAAAAGGGAAGATTTGTCTATCTTTCATCACAGGAAATATATGGAAAGTCTTATATAGATGACGTTGCGGAAGAGGAGGCCGGATCGGCAAAAAACTTCCGTGCGATGGCGGTTGCACAGGGCGAAGATATCTGTCAGACATATAAAAAGACGCAGGATATGGATGTTGTAGTTCTTCGAATGGATCATTTTTATGCAGTGCCGAAAAAAGGCGAGAAACAATATAATCCGTGTTATCAGATGGTTCTGGAAGCACTGAAAAATAACAAGATTTCTGCGAATAAAAGAAACTTATTTTCCATGATATATCTGGATGATGTAGTGGAATATATTTACCAGGTGTCAAAAGCGGAGAACCTGAAATATACGGTATACAATATTTCCTCAGACCGGGTAATCACGCAGATGGAACTGGCAGAGATGATACAGAAGTATATGAATGAAAAGATCGAGATTGCGGACGCAACGGTTGGGGAGAATTACCGTCTGGTATTAAAAGGAGACCGTTACAGGGAGGAATTTGATCAGAAGATATTTGTAGACTATGACGCCGGTGTAAAACAGACTGTGGAGTATATAGAAAAACACAGTGAGACATTTCTCAAAGGAAATGATGAGACGACGCAGTGGAGCAAACGCATATGGAACAATATTAAAATCATAGCAAAGCTTCTGGTACCGTATATCGAAAATATGATCTGTTTTATTCCGTTTTTCATGCTGAATAACAGAGCAGTAGGAAGCCAGTATTTTGACCGTTTGGACTTTTATCTGCTATATGTACTTTTGTTTGCAATTGTCTATGGACAACAACAGGCTGTATTTTCGGGATTACTTGCAACGGCTGGTTACTGCTTCCGTCAGATGTATCAGCAGAGTGGATTTGAAGTGCTTTTGAACTATAATACATATGTATGGATGGCACAGATATTTATCCTTGGTATGATCGTAGGATATATGAGAGATCAGCTACATTTTATCAGGCATGAGGACGAAGAAGAGATTGGTTATCTGAATGGACAGATCGATGATATTGCGGATATCAATGACAGTAATGTCCGTATGAAACATACTTTTGAGGCACAGATTGTAAATCATAAAGACAGTCTTGGCAAGATCTATTCGATCACATCAAAACTTGATCAGTATGAGCCGGAGGAAGTGCTTTTCTATGCGGCACAGATACTGGAGCAGTTGATGGACAGTAAAGACATTGCCATCTATTCTGTGGCAAATGGTGACTATGCGCGTCTGTTCTCATTTACTTCTGAGACAGCTAAGAAAATGGGAAATTCTATTCATTACAGTGCCATGGAAGAGATGTATAATGAATTAAAGGAAGACAGGGTGTTCATTAATAAAAATATGAATCCGGACTATCCGCTGATGGCAAATGCAATCTATTCTGAGAATGAGATGCAGATCATTCTGATGATCTGGGGAATTCCGTGGGAGAGAATGAATCTTGCAGAAGCTAACCGTCTGAGAGTGATCGGATATCTGATCCAGAATGCAGTCGTACGTGCGAACCGTTATCTGGATGCACTCAGGGAAGAGCGGTATATGGAAGGTACAGATATCCTGAATGAGGATGCATTTTCTCATCTGGTCACAGCCTTTTCAAATGCAAAACGGGACGGTCTGGCAGAGTGTACACTGATTAAGATGGGTGTTTCAAGAGGAGAATTCCAAAGAACAGCAAGGAGGCTGGAAAAGAATCTTAGAAGATCCGATTATCTTGGCCTTATGAATGATAAATTATATGTATTGCTTACGAATACGGATGAAGAAAATGCCGGATATGTCATCAACCGTTTCCGGGAAATCGGCTGTGAAAGTACAATCGATGGCAGGGAGGTGGCAGAATGTTAACCAGAGAAGAATGGATATTTCTGATCGTATGCATTCTAAATCTGCTGGTGGCGGTGATTTATCTGCTATATGGAACATTGATACGTGCAACAATCCATGACAAACAGGAAGAAGAAGTGGAAACAATCGATAAACGCAAAGAAAACAGAAGGACCTATCTGATAAGATTTGCAGTTATGGTACTGTGTCCGGTTGTGGGACCGGTGTTTTTCCTGGTCAGCTATCTGGTCTATATTACAATTTTCAGACAAAGTGTGGATCTGGAAGACGTTGTGTTCAGTAAAGAGCGTGTAAAGACGCGTCTGAAGGCAGATGAAGAAAGAGAACGTGATATGGTTCCGCTGGAAGAAGCACTGGCAATCAGTGATAAGAAGAGTGTCCGGAAGCTGATGCTAAATGTGATTCGTGGAAATGTAAAAGAATCACTGGAAACGATTATGATAGCACTGGACAGTGAGGATTCGGAAACTTCGCATTATGCGGCATCCGTACTGCGTGATGAACTGAATGAATTCCGTGCTGATGTACAGAAATTATACAGTGAGATCAAAGACGAAGAAAAAGACGAGACAGAATGCGAAGAGATGCTGATTGATTATATGGATATGGTACTTGGACAGAAGATATTCGATCAGATGGAACAGAACCAGTTCGTGGATATGATGAATGAGGCAGGAGATTCTTTGTATGAGAAAAATCCGTTACGCCTGACACCGGAGCGCTACGAGGGAATCTGCCTGAAACTTCTGGGATTAAGCAAGTTTGAAGAGGTAGAAAAATGGTGTGGAAGACTGGAAACACAGTATCCGGATGAACTGGCTGCGTATACATGCAGATTAAAATTATATTTCACACAAAATGCCAGAGACCAGTTCTTTGAAGTTCTTGAAAAATTAAAACTTTCAAAAGTAGTGATAGATCAGGAGACATTGGAACTTATAAGGATTTTCAGTTAATCTTGTAAATGAGAAAAGACGGCAGGAATGTCCAGAAGCTGACCGGTAATCAATATATGAAATCCGCAAGACAGATAAAAAGGAGGTGAAGGCAATGTCAATGAATACACTTACGATGATACAGATTGCAGAAGTATTTGCGTCATATACGCTCATAACATTGCTTTTGCCGTGGATCGCACTTCGGAAAGTCTTCCGGAAGTTTACAATTCCGGAGCAGATTATGGGCTATTTTCTTGCGGGGAATTTTTATGTAATCTATCTGGTGTTTCTGGTGCAGTTTTTGCATATTTCCGGAAGAATCAGCCTGATTATTGGAAGCATTGTTCCGTTTGCAGTTATCCTGTATAAAAAATGTAAAGGCCATATCCCGGAGCTGATCGAGGCCGCACTTGTGAAAATACAGTATATCTTACATGGTGAGATCGGACTTAAGACATTCTTTTTCGGACGAAAAGATAAAAAAAGAGAGAAATTTACAAAGAATGATATCAAGAGATGGCTCCGTTATGTACCAGATCTGGTATTGACGGCACTGATTGTAGCCGGTGTGTGTTATGTGTACGGAAAGAATGCGGTTACCGTATATGGATATAAGGCATCGGATATGCCGGTACATACATACTGGGTGAATCTGATGGATGAGAATCATATCTTCGGAGCCGGAGTATATCCGCATGGGTTTCACTGTATGATTTATTATCTGCACGCTGTGTTTGGATTTAAGACATATGTGGTGATGCGTGTGTTT
The DNA here is from genome assembly GCF_977044405.1 of Dorea sp. Lineage (NCBI taxonomy): Bacteria > Bacillati > Bacillota > Clostridia > Lachnospirales > Lachnospiraceae > Dorea > Dorea sp. The sequence continues at coordinate 98,691 of NZ_CDRRQK010000004.1, read as the reverse complement.
GGATTTGTGCAGACGCTATTTGTTCATCTGGCGCTATTGGTGCCGCTTCGGGGGCTTTGTAAGAACCGGTATACACCTTATATGGGGACAGCAATTTATCTCTTTGGTAATTTCTTTTCCGCACAGACCTATTCCAGATATGCCAGTACATTGCCGCAGGAATATGGAATGCTTTTTATCTTTCCAACGGCGTATTTTGCAATTGCATTTTTCCAGAAATATGCTGCTGCGTTAAAAGCAGAAGAGGAAGAAGAGAAGAATGCAAAAACGAAAGAAAGCAAATGGGATCTGCTTGGGCTGATCATCAGTTTTTCACTTACGTTGACGGTACATTTTTATAATACAATGATCGCAGGCGTATTATGTGTCGGTATCGCAATCGGATATTTCTTCCGCTGCTTCCGCTGGAAGTATCTGAAACAGCTGATTGTGGCCGCACTTTTAAGTATTGTGCTGGCGGTTGCCCCGATGGCAATTGGAGTGGCGATGGGAAATCCCCTTCAGGGCTCTCTTTACTGGGGGATGAATGTGATTAAGGGGACTGCGAATGAGAATGGAAATTTAAGCACAAAAAAGAAGGTTGTAAAAGATAAAAATGGAAATGAAGTTACTGTTGTCGGTGACGTGGATGATGAGACAATAGAAAAAATCAAGAACAATACAGTTATGACGGAAAGTGACGGGAAGACACCGTTAAAACGTAAAGAAGAGAAAAAGACATTAAAAGATGTAGTAAAAATGAAGATCACAGTCATATTGGGACAGACAAAGAACTATGTCTTAAATAATAGTGAAGACATGACAAAGGGTCTGGTGTTATGTGTTACAGCAAGTGTATTGCTTGGTCTGATCAGTATCATATTCAGAAGAGCCGATTATGCAGGTATGATATGGTCGGTCAGTGCATATACCGGTCTGATGTTTCTGATGCAGTCTATGGGGGCACTTGGACTTCCGGCACTTATGGATCCCGCCAGAAACAGTATCTTCTTTGCGTATTCTATAGGAGCTTTACTGGCGGTTGCAGCAGATGCAGCATTATATCTGGCGGTTGGAGCACCGAAGTATCTTAAGGCAGCGGGTGATGTCTGGAAGCATAAGTACCCAATACGGCTGTGGATCATGAATCTGGCAGCATTTGCATTATTGGTGGTAACGGGAAAATATGTATGGGAAAATAAATTATACAAAGAGCCGATCAAAACGAATGCATTTGAGATGAATGAAGCAATTACGTGTCTGACAAATATAATAAGAAGCAATGAAAAAAACACCTGGACAATTTGTTCTGCCAATGATGAGACACAGATGGTTTACGAAAGTGGATATCATTATGAGACGATCACATTTCTTAAAGACATGCGAAAAATCAGTAAAAATCCAGTCGTAAAGATTCCGACGAATACGGTATATTTCTTTATTGAAAAAGAGCCTTTGAATTATGCTCAGACAATGAATCCGGCTGAATGGAAGGATGTAAAAGTATCTGAAAAATATGCAAAACAACCATTGTGTCTTTCATCGGGACTTGCTCCGTATCTGAGAGAAGACCGTGCGGTAACGATGTCGCATATGTATTACTGGGCACAGGAGTTTATGAAATTATATCCAAATGCAATGGATGTATACTATGAAACGGATCAGTTTGTATGTTACAGAGTGAGTCAGAATGGCTATAACCTTTATAACTTTGCCATTGATTATGGCTATAATGATCCAGTGCAGAAAGCAGACACAAAATCGGAACAAAAGTAAAAGGAGTGTAAAGTATGGTATCACGTAGAAATTTTTTCGCAATTACGATTGTGATGGGGATTATCTTTTTCTTATTTCAATTTTCAAACATTGCGAAAGAAAGATGGAACCATTATGAGGAAAACTCTTATGTGACAAAAAAAGAAGACCTTCAGACCAGCAGGACAGCATATCAGGCAAGACAGAATACCGAAGCATCGGAGACGATTGTGTATGTAGGAAGAAATTCCTGCAATGCCTGCGCAGAAGTAGCTGCTAACTGGGCTGATTATATGAAAAAAGGGATTACCACTTACACGTCCTTTACAAGATATGATCAGGCAATTGCGGCAAAAAAGATTAAGCAGCCAAAGCTTATGCTGATTGAATCATCTGATATCAATTGGAAAGATAAAAATGAATTACAGAAGATGCAGAAGTATGTAAATGCAGGAATTAATCTTGTATTTAGTCAGATGCCGGATTTGAAACTGATAAAAGAAAATGAAGCAATCCGCAGTCTTCTTGGAATTTATTCGGTAGAAAAAGATCGGACAAAGGTAAAAGGAATCCAGCTGTACGAGGGGCTTTTACTTGGAGGCAATACATTCTACGAAGCTACAACAAAAGAAGAAAAGAAGAACCAGGACTTTGATCTGGAATTTCCATGGTATAAGCTTGAGACAGGGACGAAATCTTATATGCGTGGTATTCCTAAGAATCCAAAAGTAAAAAGTGAGAATTATCCTCCGGTAATCTGGAGCAAAAGCTATGCAAAGGCCAATGTATTTGTGATCAATGGAGACTTTCTGGAGGATTCCACTGGTCTTGGAATCTTAACAGGTATTCTGTGTGAGACGAATGAATATACGATTTATCCGGTGGTGAATGCACAGAATATGGTACTTGCCAATTATCCGGGTATGGCAGAAGAGAATAATAAAAAGATGCAGGAAGTTTACAGCCAGTCCATGAGAGGCGTCTTCAGAGATATTGTATGGCCGTCTGTAGTATCGGTATATGAGAAGAATCATCTGGGACTGACCTGTATGCTGGCACCGCAGTTTGATTATGAGGATAAAAACGAACCAAACAAAAAAGATCTGGAATATTATCTCAGACTTATCAATGAGGAAAAAGGAGAAGCTGGTTTGTCCGGATATCAGGTGTCAGATACGTCTGTTAAAGAAAAGCTTAAAGCAGATAACCAGTACATTCAGACACAGGTTCCGGGATATCAGTTTGCATCGTTCTATCAGGGAAATCTGAGCGAGAAAGAGCTTGCAGAAGCACTGGATGAATCAATGCTTAGCAGTGTAAGAACGGTAGTAGAAGACAGTGAAAAAGACAGTGATGTAATTGGATATCAGAGCAGATACGTGACAAAACAGAAGTCTGTTATCAGCGGATTCAAACATACTTACCGTGATGATTTCCGTATGAAGAGTGTAGAATCAGCACTTGGTTATACGAATGTACTTGCGGATATGTCAAGAGTGGCCTATCCAGAGAGCAAAAATGACGGGTGGGAAAAATTAGGTGAAAAATTTGCTTCTTATACATCTTCTTACTGGAAAGCATTTGATGATTTTGATAAGACAACGACAGCGGAAAGTGATCTTAGAATCCGTAAATTCCTTGCATTGGATTATACACATGAGAAGAAGGATGATACGATTACACTGGAGGTAAGCAATGTAGGGGATACGACTTCCTGGTTCATATTAAGAACCCACGACAGAAAGATTGAGAAGGTAACCGGTGGAAGTTATAAGAAGATAGAAGATGATGCATGGCTGATACAGGCCGATAAAAGTCATGTAACGATTAAGTTAAAAGCGGAAGAAAATCTGTATTATCATTAAACAGAAGGAGAATAAGATGCGTGTATGTATTGTAGCAGAAGGATGCTATCCTTATGTGGTAGGTGGTGTGTCAAGCTGGATACACAGCCTGATCAAATTATTTCCGAAAACTGAATTTGTGATTCTTGCTATAGTAGCCAACCGTTCTCTAAGAGGTAAATTTGTATATGAAATGCCAGAGAATGTATCCGAAGTACATGAGCTATACTTAGATGATGTAGACTGGAATACGAAGCACGGGCGCAGAAAAAAGATGACAAAAGAGCAGTATACAGCACTTAGAAGTCTTGTGTTGAACCAGAATGTAGAATGGAATGTTTTATTTGATATGTTTCAGAATGAACATGTATCTGTTAATGATATTCTGATGGGAGAAGATTTCTTAAATGCAGTAAAAGAATGCTACCGGTTAAAATACAGCCAGATTGTCTTTTCGGATTTTTTATGGACGATGCGTTCCATTTATCTTCCGTTGTTCTTCACGCTTCAGATGGAGCTTCCGAAGGCGGATCTGTATCATTGTGTAGCGACCGGTTATGCCGGTGTGCTTGGTGCTATGGCGAAACATGTATATGGAAGCCGGCTTCTGATCTCCGAACACGGAATCTACACCAGAGAGCGTGAAGAAGAACTGATCAAGGCAAAATGGGTACAGGGTGTCTATAAGAATATCTGGATTGAACAGTTCCGTAAGATGTCTAAGCTTGCTTACCAGGAGGGAGAACTGATCACCAGTCTGTTCGAACATGCGAGAAAGTTACAGATTGAGTTAGATTGCCCGGAAGAAAAGACAATGGTAACTCCAAATGGCATCCGGGTTGAAAATTTTCAGGACATTCAGGGAAAGGCAGAAGAAGATACGGGATTTATTAATATCGGGGCGGTGCTTCGTGTAACACCGATCAAGGATGTTAAGACAATGATACAGGCATTTGGATTTGCCAAAAAAAGAGAGCCAAGTCTTAAGTTATGGATCATGGGACCGTGTGAGGAAGATCCGGAATATGCACAGGAGTGCTTTGATCTGGTAGAAAATATGGGAGTCGGAGATGTTGTATTTACCGGAAGGATCAATGTAAGAGAGTATCTGGGACGTATGGATATGACGATTCTTACAAGTATCAGCGAAGGACAGCCACTTACGATATTGGAAGGATTTGCAGCCAAAAAACCGGCAATTGCAACCGATGTAGGTAACTGTAGCGGGCTGATTTATGGAGAGAGCGATGACTATGGCGATGCGGGAATTGTAACGCATATTATGAACGTAGAAGAGATTACGGAGGCTATGGTTCTTCTGGCGCGAAAGAAGGAATTGCGGGAGCAGATGGGAGAGAACGGTTATAAGCGCGTGATGGCAAAATATAGAATAGAATACATGCAGGATACATACTGGAATATTTATAAAGATTTTGCGGACAGCCTGGAGCTTCCATGGGAAGAAGAGCCGGTTAAGATAGAAGAGAATCCGGGAAAATAGATATAGAATTTGAACGAATAGATAGAAATACCGTATAGAAGCCGATGGAATCATAGACAGAACGATAAGGTAAATCAAGAAAGGATCATCATATATGGCAGGAATAGGTGTAAAGCTTAACAGAATATTTGAAAAAAATACGTTAACGACGAATATGGTCGGCTTTGTATACAGTGCAGTTGCAACGATCGCACCGATGATGGTAATCATTCTGAATCTGATGCTGATGGAACATGTGCTGGGATTTTCAAAGGTGGGATATGCGCAGAGGGAGTTATTCTCGTGCACGATTCTGTATACGTTTATATTCTCACTTTTGACAGCAGCGCCGTTCAATGGTGTGTTATCAAGGTATATGTCAGATATTATCTATGAAGAACGTTATCAGGATATTCTGCCGTGTTACTACCTTGGAATGGTATTGAACATTGGACTTAGCTGTCTGGTGGGGATTCCGTTCTGTATCTGGGAGCATTTTGTTGGAGGAGTCTCTGTGGCTTATGTGTTTGTAGGTTTTTGTGGATATATCAGTCTGGTGCTGGTATTTTACTCAATGATCTATCTGTCTATCTGTAAGGACTATCAGAGAATATCTGCTTACTTTTTTGCGGGAATGGTGCTGGCATTTATTGTAGCTGTAATTCTGAAATATATCTTTCACTGGGGTGTATGCCAAAGCATGCTGCTTGCACTGACAATGGGATTTTTCCTGACGGCGGTTCTGGAAAATGCATTGATCAAGCGTTATTTTCAGGAGAACAGCAACCGGTATAAACCGGTGATCCAGTATTTTAAAATCTACTGGCAGCTGGTTGTGACGAATTTTCTGTATATATTAGGACTTTACATTCACAACTTTGTATTCTGGACTACAGATGCGAGAATGATAGTTGCCAAAAGTTTTGTATGCAATCAGCCATATGATATGGCAAGCTGTCTTGCGATGTTTACCAATATCTCAGCAACTGTAATATTTATATCCCGTGTGGAAATGCATTTTCATGAAAAGTATAAATTCTATTCAGAAGCAGTTATCGGTGGAAGAGGATCTGATATTAAGACAACAAAACAGCGGATGTTCAGACAGCTGGCAAGTGAGCTTATGACACTTGTGAGAATCCAGTTTATCATCTCGGTGGTAATCTATCTGCTTTGTATTATCTTCCTTCCGCAGATTGGATTTGGCGGGATGACGATGAAGATCTATCCGATGCTGGCAGCGGGATATTTTGTATTGTTTATTATGTATTCGGCAATCATTTTCTTATATTATTTTAATGATCTGATGGGATCGGTGTATACGGCGGTTGGTTTTTGCCTGGTGACCTGGATCGGAAGCATCATCGCTTCGCATCAGTCCATAATCTGGTACGGTGCCGGATTATTTGCCGGGGCACTTACCGGATGGACAATTGCATATGCAAGAATCCGGTGGGTAGAGAAGAATATGGATGCACATATCTTCTGCAGAGGAACATTGATCCCGAATGGAAGAGGACCGAAGCCATCGGGACTTGTGTATAAGAAAAAAGTGGCGGATGTAGAATCGGGAAAAGCAGAATAAGCTATGGAATGAACGAAAGGAGGAATCAAGATGTTAAGTACAGCAGTTATAATGAAAACCGGACTGATCATTGTCGGAGTTATGATCATGATCATGTCGTTTGTATTCCATGCGAAGAGGAAACTTACAGTGAATCTGGCAGTCGTGTGGGAGTTCCTGGGATTTGCACTGATTCTGATCGGGGCGGTTCCGGTATTCTCAAGCTGGTGTCATCTGCTGGCAAGAGGAACTGTAATTGCAATGTTTGTCGTCGGTGCACTTGCGCTGTGGGGCAGTTATATATTATGTATCCTGATCTCAAATCTGAGCATGAAGAATCAGGAGCTTGCAATGCAGGTATCACTTCTTAATCAGGAAAATGAGCTGATGCTGAAAGAAATTGAGAAGCTGAAAGAGGATAGAGAGAACGATAGATAATTTATAGTACTTATGAGTTGTCATGAAAAGAAATATCAGACTATGATAACAGAAGAAAGCAATATAGAGATATATGGGTGGGAGATGATAGTATGAAAAAGGTACTGTTCGTAATCAATACACTGGGATGTGCCGGAGCGGAGACTGCTTTGATCGAACTGCTTCGGACGATGGATAAGGATGCATATGAGATATCCTTATACGTCCTGATGGGACAGGGAGAGATGATCGATAAGATTCCGGAAAATGTAAAGGTATTAAATGATCATTACTGCAGAGATTCCGTCTTATCAAAACAGGGCAAACAGGCAATGATAAAGACCGTGTGGAAATCCTTCTGGAAAAATGGAAAAGAACTTTCTAAATTTGCATACATGGTAAGAACGTATTCTGCTATGCAGAAGAAAGGAAAGATCCAGCCGGATAAGATTCTGTGGAGAGTGGTATCAGATGGAAGTCCGAGACTTCAGGAAACTTATGATCTTGCGGTAGCTTATCTGGAAGGTGGATCGACTTACTATGTAGCTGAACATGTAAAAGCAAAAAAGAAAGCGGCATTTGTACACATTGATTATGAAAGTTCAGGATATACGAAGGCAATGGACCGTAATTGTTACGATAAGATTGACCGGATTTTTACCGTATCAGATGAGGTGAAAAAGCATTTTCTTAACTTTTATCCAAAGTATCAGGATAAGGTTATGGTATTCCATAATATCATCAACCAGGAAGCGATTATAGAAAAGGCAGAAGAGGGACCGGGATTTACAGACACATTTGACGGAATCCGTCTTCTGACGGTCGGAAGATTGAATTATCAGAAGGCATATGATATTGCTATCGATGCCATGAAGAGGATCAAGGATGCCGGATATAAAGCAAGATGGTATATCTTAGGTGAAGGCAGTGAGAGAAATATGCTTGAAAAGAAAGTAAAAGAGCTTGGACTGGAAAAGGAGTTCCTGATGCCTGGTGCGGTATCCAATCCATTTCCATATTATAAGCAGGCAGATATCTATGTGCATGCGACCAGATTCGAAGGAAAGAGTATCGCCATTCAGGAGGCGCAGACGCTTGGATGTGCAATCGTGGCATCGGATTGCAATGGCAATAGAGAACAGATCATACACGGTGAAGATGGACTCTTGTGTAAGCTTGATCCAAAGAGTATTGCAGACAGTATCATAAGTCTGATCGACGATAAAGAAAAACGAAGAAAAATTTCCGAAGCAGCGAGAAAGAAAGATATCGTACATAAAGGAGAGATAAAGCTTTTGCTTGAACTTATGCAGTAGACGAGGTGAGTGGGACAAATGAAGAAAAAAGAAGTGCTGGTGATCATTCCAGCGTACAACGAACAAGATACGATCATGAAGGTTCTGGATCAGTTAGAGAAGCCGGAGATCGCAGAGATTGCAGATGTACTGGTTATGAATGATGCATCTTCTGATGCGACGAACTGGATTGTAAAAGCAAGAGGGCATGCACTGGTTTCGCATGTGTTCAATCTTGGTTATGGAAGCGGATTACAGTTGGGATATAAGTATGCCATCCGTAAGGGCTATCAGTATGTGATCCAGATGGATGCGGACGGACAGCATGATGTATGCAATATTCCTGTGATTTATAAGAAGCTAAAAGAAAGAGATACCGATGGAAGATATCCGGATATTGTCCTGGGCTCCAGATTCTTAGATGGCAGCAGCCCGTTTCATGTGTCATGGGCGAAAAAAGTCGCATTCCATCTGTTCCGGTTCATGATGAAGGCTTCTACCGGAAGAGTGCTTGCAGATCCGACGACGGGACTTCAGGGATTAAGCCGGAAGGCGGTACTTTATTATTCAAAGTATAATCATTTTGATGATAAATATCCGGATGCGAATATGATCATCCAGATGTTACTTTTAAAATTTAAAGTAGTGGAGATCCCGGCTGTAATGCATACAAGAGAAACTGGTGAGAGCATGCATTCCGGATTGAAACCGGTATGGTATATGTTCCGGATGTTCTTCAGCGTCCTGGCAGTGATCTTCCGGTGCAAGGTGCTGAAAATTGATGAAGGAGCGGGGCTTAAGGGTGATATTAAGGAAGAACAGGAAAAGAAAATTTCAAAAAAACAGGCTTCATGAGAGTCTGGAACAGATCAAGAATCCGGGAAGAGGATGGTACCGGATCTATACTTATGATCTGGCACAGGAACTGCCGGAACTATATATTGCCTGTGAGGAAGAGACGCTTGCCTTATTATTGATTGATATCGGGGCATTCAAAAATGAGCGCATACCGGAAAGTGCACTTGTGTATCTTGAAAAAATTCTGGGATTTTTTGAGAAGAATGAGAAAAAAGTCATTCTACGTCCGGTCTATGATACGACCGGTCATGGAATGGAAAGAGAGCCCGGGACACTGCATCTTGTGAAAGAACATATGCAGCAACTGGGAAAAGTAATAGAACAGTATGCAGAAAATATCCTGGTAGTACAGGGAATCCTGGTCGGAGACTGGGGAGAGATGCACGGATCAAAATTTCTGTCGGACAAGCATATGAAAGAACTTACAAAAGAGTATATAACAGCAATGAATCAAAGCTGTTACCTTGCCGTAAGGACACCAAGACAGTGGAGAACAGCTGCAGAATCAATGGATACACATATGCGGAATTGTCTGGTGCTTTTTAACGATGGTATCTTTGGATCGGAGACAGATCTTGGGACCTATGAAAGCAGGGATAAGAGGAAACTGGATCTAAAATGGCAATACGATTCACTTGGCTATGGGCCGGTTGGCGGTGAAGCAGTTGCGGATGTAAGAATCTCAGGAATATCTCCGGGGCAGAATACTGCCTTAGATACGATGACGAATACTGGAAATATATCTTTTACAGAGTCCGCAGAACCAGTGAAGCAGTCGGTTAGGAATTCAGTTATGGATGATCTCCGCAAGATGCATGTGACATATTTGAACAGTATGCATGACCAGAAACTTTTAGACCAGTGGAAGGCGCAGACCATGAAGTGGAATGGTAGTATGATCAGTGTCTATGATTATATCGGACTTCATCTGGGATACCGTTTTATAGTACGGGACGCATCATGGACAGCTGCGGAAAAAACTGTTCCCGGTGGTAGATTACGTAAACATTTTATGGGGAAAAAAGAAAAATTTCTGGAAGTGACTGTGGAAAACTCTGGATTTGCAAACCTGTATGAAGAAGCGGAATGTGTTATTCTGATAGAGAAAAAAGTATTGGAAAAGCCCGTGAAAGAAAAATCAGAAGATTTTGCAGATGAGTCAGAAAAAGCAACGGGAAAATATGTGAAAACATCAGACAGACTTTCAAAAATATGTTCCAAAACAGAGGACGGAAGTATGATACAAATTATATGTCCGGAATGTGATGCGAGAACCTGGAAAAGCGGCACGGCAAGTAAGATAAAGATTCCGGCAGATATATTGGAACCATATACAGAACCGGAGCAAGATATACAGAATGGCATAAAAATATATCTGCAGCTGCGTCGCAAACGGGATGGAATGAATATCCGGTTTGCCAACGCAGATGCAGATAATGGTGTATTACTTGGAATTTTTCGGTAAGTTCGATACGGAAATATGTCCCATAAGATAACCATATTGTGTATAGGAAGTATCGTTTGCGAGATAGATATTCCGATTTAATGATGGATCGGAAATGTTTATATACAGCTGATAGCTTCCAGGCTGGTAATTACGAACCGGTAATGAGACCGTTTCGTTAGTTGCTTCTCCGGCATTCCAGAATCTGGTATCTGTAGGGACCGGGATGCTATCGATCAGTTCGCCTTCTGGATTTACGACGGATAAGGTTACATTGAATGCCTGGTAAGCATTGGAAAATCCTGTATTCTTAACGGTGAAAGTCAGTTCGGCATTCTCATCGAGTGGTGATATCTGTGTACAATGAGCGGACTCTAATATATAGCGGTAGCCCAGATGGGATGCAATGTAATCATAGCCGGAGATATCTTTCCAATTTGTGTATTCAGAAGAAGTGTCTTTTGCAGAGGTTGTATTTTTAGAAGGTCCGCTATTGAAAACTTCTTTTGTTGTAATAGTATCTGCATTATTGGAAGAGCTGATAGCGGTATAAAGTGTCTGTTTCCACTTATTAAGGACGGCAGGATCATAATCTTTATTCAGATAAGATACATGCATGGCCTTAAGATCAGAGATTGCCTTTTCAAGATCGTTAAATGGATTATCTGTAATGACTTCTCCGCCATTCGGAACATATCTGCAGAGCTTGTTCTGATAATCCAGTTCATCGCTTCTGGACCATGCGGCAAGGATTTCTGAGGTACTGTGAGAACCATCCCCGTAGGTTCCTGTATCGTTTGCAGAACCAAGCATACCATCATTAAAAAGCCCAAGTCTGGATGACAGGGAGCCGTCGAAAGCGTCCTCTTTTCCTGGTGTCTGTGCGGAATTCAGGATCATGCGGCGCTGAAGTGGTGTGCGGACGGACAGGAAGATTGAAGACGAGATATTGCTATCCAGCGTATTCATAAGTGCCGTCATACTTTCGGTATCCAGATAATGGCTTTGGTTCATCTCACCGCAGTTTCCGACAAAGATGCCCTGCATCAGATAGATGATGTCATCGTATTTGTTGACGTAAGGTGCTACCTGCTTCATGTGTGTGATGACCTGGTCGATGGTATCTGGTTCGCTGTTCAGGTTATTACCGTCCCAGTCATATAGGAATCGTACGATCAACTGATGCCCTGTTTCCTTCCAGGATGAAAAATAAGTATCCAGGTGCGAAAGGGCGGCATCACTGATATCACGATTACGGTACTGCAAAAGATTAATCTCCAGCATAACAAGTTCCGTGGAAAAATCGGTGGAACTTAGAGCAGCTGGGATAGAAGGAGTATCCGTGTCGGAAAGAGTGATTCCGGTCATCGTGTAAAATCCGGCATATGGATTGGAAAGTGTCTTCGTTGATTCGCTGCTGTTATTCGGTGTATAATCTAAAAACCGGATCTTTTTCATGCAAAGTACGATAAGGATGATACACAGAATCAGCAATATCAGACTGAGGATACGGATCAGGCGTTTGTGATGTCTGGATGGTTTTGAGTTGGTGGAATTGGTTTTCATCATCTTTTCCTCCTGAATCTGCGTAGAAGATCCGCAATCTTGTGTGCAAGTGGACGAAGCGGTCGGCAGAATAACCAGATGCCGGACAGCAGTCTGTACAGCATATTGCTAGTACTGAATTCCAGACCATTGCGGTTGCATGCAATCAGTTTACCGTGGATCTGATCGGGACGAAGCGGACCTTCAATCTCTGTCTGGTTGTCACCGACCATATAGAAGCCGTCATCCCGGACTTTCCAGATACGATGAAGAACCAGGATGCTGTTGTCTCTTCGATATAATGCGACATCACCACGGTGTAAGGAAGCTGGATCACAAGGTGCAATCACAGCTTCATCCCGCCCGGAGATGAAGAGCGGATACATACTGAATCCCTGAGGCTTCAGGCGGACCGGATGACCGTCGCGTAAGAGCTTTTCGATGTCCATGGGATAAGGAGTCCCGGAAGTTGTGTGTGAAAGTTGTGAATTTGAATGTTTCATATTTGTAATATCCAATCTATAATTTATAAATCAATTATAACATGATACAAGAGTCAAAAGGTCATGCGTTTCATGTTTGTATGAAAAAGCATAACTTATTGACCCGAAAAACACCGAAAAGTAGCCATTTTTTCGTAGAAAAATGAACGGATTTGAGGTGTTTTAGGATTGCGTGAGCATGAAATGCGAAGCAATCCGTGTATCATAGGGGTCAAAATGCCTTTTGCCCCCAACATCATAACATTGAAAATATAGAAATACGAGGGAAAATGATATGATAAAAAGACAAGAAGGATATATATTAAGAAAGATAGAAGGAATATATAACCTGCTCCCATATGGTCAGAAAGTCGCAGACCAGCGAAAAGGGATTACCATGAATGATACAGGAGTCTTCTTGTGGAATGCACTGGAGGAGCCGAAAGAAGAAGCAGAACTGACAGAACTGGCAGCAGAGTATTATGAGATTACGGACGCAGAAGAAAAAGAGCAGATGCAGTCAGATATTCATGGATTTATCAATCAGATGCAGGCGCTTGGAATTCTCAGAACAGAGATAAAAAGACAGAATCAGAACTGCTGTGGAGGAATGAAAATTGCGGAAATGCGCATAGGTTTCTTTGGAAATAAAGAGCTAATCCCAGAGGGCTTCAAAGCATTTATGCTTCGTGAGAAAGCTGAATGGCAGGAAAGCTTGACGGATAAAAAAGAAACAGAAGAAAAGGTGCAGGAAGAGACAAAAGGTAAAAAGAACGGCTTGAAAGAGAAAAGACAAGAGACGATAAATTGGGATCAGGAGATCGAATTTATTGAATATCTTCCGGAAAGCAGACAAAATGGCCAGGTGCTGCTTCGCAATAAGGAACTGATCGTTAGCGAATGGGAGGAAGGCTACATCATAGAATTTCCTACGCTGGATAATGTATACGAAGCTTATATGACGGAAGATGGCAGCTATGTAAGGATATATTGCAGACAACCTTTTAAAGAATCAGAAAAGGAAAATCTGTTCCATGCAATCCGCCTGTTCTTCCTCTATCTGGCACAGAAAAAGGGATACTGTGCGTTACACTCGGCATCGATTCTTTATAAGGGAAAGGCATGGCTGTTCTCCGGACACTCAGGCATGGGAAAATCCACGCATACGGCGATGTGGCATGAGATTATCAAGACACCGTATCTGAACGGCGATCTGAATCTGATAGGAATAGAAAAGGAATCCGGGGAACATGAAAACGGAAGCAATACGACTCGTAGTGCAAATGAAGAATGCCATGGAAGAAAATTAGTAGTAAGAGGAATCCCGTGGTGTGGAACCTCGCAGATCTATACTACAGAAGATTATGAGCTGGGCGGCATCGTATTACTTGGAAGAGACAGTAACGATCATGTAGAACCACTTTCCACATACGAAAAGACGATAAAAGTCATGCAAAGGATGATCTCACCGGTATGGAAAGAAGAATTGCTGGATAAGAATCTTGAACTGGCAGAGGAGATTGCAAAGAGTGTGCCAGTGTTACATTTGCTCTGTACAAAGGAACCGACTGCGGTAGAGACAGTAAAGAAAGAGATAGACAGACTGTGTGAGATAAAAGAATAGAAATAGATCACACGCGGATAAAAGTAATTTATGGAATAATTAAAAGATAATCTTAGAGAGTTTTAGAAAGTATTACAAGGGAAAGAAGCAGACAAGAAAAAGATGAATAGTAAAATACAACTTATCAAAAAGCATCTAAAAGAAGGCACGCTTCAAAAGATGTGGATACAGACTAAATGGATCTACCAGTATGCCAGAAGATACTGGAAAGCTATGGTCTTATATACAGTACTCGGCCTTGCCGGAACGGGAGTATCACTGATTTCCAGTATGATCTCAAAAGATCTGATCGATATCATTACAGGTCATCAGACAGGAAAGCTGCTAGGGACGTTTGCGGCGATGATTGGATTTTCGATAGCGAATATCCTGGTTGGTCAGGCGTCCGGGTATGCGTCTACATTTATTAATCTGAAGGTAGATGCGGAGATTAAAAATGACATATTTGCCAAGATGCTGGTCACGGACTGGGAATCACTGACGGCTTATCATACAGGGGATCTGGTTACCAGATGGAGTTCGGACGCATCGAATATATCGAATGGTATCCTGAACTGGATCCCGAACCTGATCATCTATACGGCAAAATTCATCAGTGCGCTGTGGGTTGTGGTTTATTATGATCCGACATTTGCGATATTTGCATTACTGGGGATTCCGTTCAGTGCGCTTATGTCACGACCGTTACTTCGGAGGATGCGTAATAACAATGAGCGGAGTGCAGCTATGAATGCGAAGCTTTATGGCTTCAACCAGGAGGCGTTTTCGAATATACAGACGATCAAGGCATTTGACATGATACGGTTCTATATTGACAGGCTGAAGAACCTGCAGACCGATTATATTAATATGCGGCTGGATTTTCAGAAAATGTCGATGCTGACCTCAATCCTGATGTCGATTGTAAGCTTTATCGTATCTTACAGTTGTTATGGATGGGGAATCTACCGTGTATGGAGTGGAATGATCAGTTACGGAACGATGACGATGTTCCTGTCATTATCCGGAACACTTACAGCGTCCGTAAACTCTCTGACAGGGCTGATTCCGACGGCAATTTCACTTACCATATCGGCAGGGAGGCTTATGGATATTGTAGAGATGCCACAGGAAGATTACAGTGGAGATAAGGAAGTAAGAGCATTTGAAAAAGAACATCGTGTAGAAGGTATGGGACTTAAGATGGAGAATCTGGAGTATACCTATCATAACGGAACAAATGTATTCGAGCATGCAACGGTAGAAGCTTACCCACATGAGATCGTGGCATTAGTAGGTCCGTCCGGAGAGGGAAAGACAACGATGCTGCGGCTGATCTTATCACTGCTTAGACCGCAGGATGGAAGGGCATGGATCTGTGCAGGGGAAGACCATAATAACACAGTTGAAATGTCGCCATCAACCAGAAGACTGTTCTCATATGTACCGCAGGGAAATACGATGTTCTCTGGCACGATTGCAGAGAACTTACGAAATGTAAAGCCGGAAGCCACAGATGAAGAAATTATCGAAGCATTAAAACTTGCATGTGCATGGGAATTCATAGAGAAACTGCCGGATGGAATCAACAGTATTGTAAAAGAACGCGGAGGCGGATTCTCCGAAGGACAGGCACAACGTCTGTCAATTGCAAGAGCATTGCTTAGAAAGTCGCCGATTCTGCTTCTGGATGAAGCGACATCTGCATTGGATGTGGCTACGGAGAGAAAGGTACTTAAGAACATCATGATGGATACTTATCCACGAACCTGTATTGTAACGACACACAGACCTACGGTACTTAATATCTGCAGCAGGGTGTATGCGATACGGGAAAAGAGATGCAAGGTGCTTGATCAGGAAGAGATAGATAAGATGGTGCGGGACTTTTAAAAAAATTATTGAACTGGCAAAAAACTAATCGTAAATCAACTCCGAGAAGAAGCAGTGTATGGAAGATGTACATTGCTTCCTTTTTTTGTATCGATTTTGATAATGAAAAAGTGATAAGTATAATAAAAACATAGTAAAACCTTGAAAATGTGTAAAATAGATACTTATAGAAACCTTGAAAATGTGTAAAATATATAATAACAAAAACCTTGAAAACGTGTAAATGGAATAAAATACAGTGAATTTGAGAATAATAAGTCAGAGCTATTTATGAAAAAGGGGCTGGATATTTTGAAAAGGAAAATATATAAAGAGTTACTGAAATGGAAAGAAGAGAAAACCACTGGGAGCAGCACTTCACAGAAAGGCAATGGACTATTTCAGACAATATATGATTGTTGGTGGTATGCCGCAGGCAGTTGAAATGTATGTACAGACCAGAGATTTTGAACGTGTTGACCGTGTGAAGAGAGACATTCTGGAATTATACCGGGCGGATATTGTAAAACATGCGCAGGGATACGAGATGAAAGTAGAACAGATTTTTGAGAATATTCCGTCACAGCTTCAGAAGCATGATAAAAAGTTTAAACTTTCATCATTGAAAAAGGAAGCGAGATTCCGGGAATATGAGGATGCTATTTTCTGGTTAAGTGATGCGATGATCGTGAATGTCTGCTATAATTCGGCAGCACCGAATATCGGACTGAAGTTAAACATGGACCGGGTAACGATGAAATGTTATATGGCGGATACAGGACTGCTTATCAGCCATGCTTTTGATGAAAATGGAATCGTGAGCGAAGAAATTTACAGAAAACTATTGTTTGATAAGCTGGAAGTAAATAAAGGAATGATTGTAGAAAATATTGTTGCGCAAATGCTTGTTGCAAGTGGACATAAACTTTATTTCTATTACAATCCATCACGTGACGATGCAAGCTTAAGAATGGAAATTGATTTCCTGATTGCGAAAAGTAAAATCACAAGCAGACATAACATCTCTCCAATTGAAGTGAAATCCGGCGGAAAGTACACATTGACATCGTTAAAAAAATGCAGGGATAAATATGCAGAGCAGTTGAATACGATGTATGTTCTTCATAAAAATGACTTGAAGGAGGAAGATGGAATTGTATTTCTTCCGTTGTATATGACCCCATTGCTTTAGAGTGTGTCTTAAATGTTTAAATATATAATAGAAGCTGTCGCTGGCAAGTTCTATGCATGTCAAAGTATGCAATAGAACTTGCTAGCGACAGCTTCTTGGTATTTTTTGTGGCTTAAAAAGAATTTGCAAATGGCAATTAATCTGTAATAGATACGCCTGTGATAGCAAGTCCGGTATCAGCAGTAACAACGAGATCACCCAATCCTATATCATCATTTGGATTCTGGTGATAGTTATAGCTGATTTTGAGTGTATTTGTACCGTTGCCGGAAAGCAAAGTTCCTTGCGATGATTGGTAAGTTACATTTTGATTAAATGAGATAGTTAAAATCTGCGCCTCGTTTGAGTGGTCAGCACTGTGGACTCCGTTTACCTGAATACGGTAATCGCCACGACCGTTTTGTGGTGTCTGGTGAATATGGGCATTAGCTGTATAACAGCCTTTACTAGCATCACCACTGGCTGCATACACACCTTCTGCCATTCCATTATCAATTGAAATCATTGGTTTTGAATAATTGCTCATAATAATTACCCCCTTGAATTAAATAAAAATATTAATTAATTTGCATTTGTGTAAGAATAACCAGTGCATTTTAATTGGTTAATATCACCATTTGCCTGAACCGTAATTTCAGCAGTTTCTGGTGCACTATACCAGCTTAATGTTACATTATGGCCAGAAGCAGAAGCACTGGCGCCACCGCCCCATCCACTGGTAATATCCATATTAAAAGTAAGTATGACAGTTAACTGAGAAGGGTTCATATTACTCAGATCCAGAGTAAGTGTCGCCTGTCCTGAACCGCCCCAGTCTGCAATAACAGTAGGAACAGAAATTGTTATTGCATTGGAACCAGCACCGCTGGCTGCATACACACCTTCAGCCATTCCTGCATCAATTGAAATCATCGGTTTTGAATACTGTTTCATATATAATCGAGCCTCCAGTGTAATCTATTGTACAGAATATGTGAATCCAGTGATATCCAGATTATCAATACTTGTACCATGATCAATGTGAACACCAAACATGATAGAGCTAGGTGCATTGGATGTATTAAATGTAAGAATCGCATTAGAACCGCTTGTTGAGCAAGTTGCCCCATCAACTGTTGTTGCATATTCAACCTGATCAACAGTATCGTTAAATGTAACAGTAACAGTGACAGTTCCGTTTAAATTACTCCAGTCAAGCTGGGCAAGACCTTTTCCACCGCCACTGCTCCAGCGATCCCAAATACCTATATAAGTAACGTTTAATGAACCTCCTGTAGCCCCGCTGGCTGCATAAACTCCTTCACTAAGTCCTGTATCTATAGAAATAACTGGTTTTTCATAAATTTTCGCCATATATATTACCTCCTTTTTTTCAGTTCCTATTCTATCATAAAATCCCGAAAAATAAAGAGATATCGTCGATTTTGCGGTAAATATTTTAAGAAAAATCTTTAGCAAATGCTAAATTTTACAAAAATTATTTTTAGAAAATGATAAAAACGCTTGCAAGTGATAACAAAGAGGAGTAACATGAAAGTGATTCAAAAAATGCATTTTTGATGATAAGATGCAAAGAAAAATCGGATTATAACGTATAGAATAAAAATTCTATGCGTTTTATAATATATGGATATTTAGCAAATACTAAAACATATCGGGGCAAAGCTATGGAAACATAGCGACGCAAAGCTATAGGGGCCAGTACAGGGTCAGCCAGTTGCAAGATGAAAAGAGTAAAATCTTTCCTTCTTGCTTTTTTTCGCAAAAAAAGAATCTGGGAGGAATGATGGCGCATGCCGGAAAGGAGAAAGACATGGTAAGAAAGTACAGTAAAGAAGAATTAAAGAATAAGCTGCACCGGGCGTTGTATACGGTTGTTATGAACGAAGGAATCGAAGGCGTAACGGTCAGAAAGATATCAAAGACAAGTGATCTTTCGGATCCGTATATTTATCAGTGTTATAAGAATCTGGGAGACCTGATGGCAGATGCATTTCTTGAAATCGATAGAGAAGTTGCGCAGTTGGTGGAAGAACTTCTTGGAGATGGTGAATTCCGTAAAAAGATGGAGAGTAATCCAGAAGAGTGCTGCTGGATAATGTGGAATGCATATTGGAAGTTCCTTATGAAGGACCCGGAGAAGACAGTTTTTTACTGGAGATATTATCAGTCCGCACGGTATACGAAGGAATTTCTGGAGATCAGAAGAGGTGTGCTTAGCCAGTTTGTTACATATATGGAGAAGATGGGACAGGATTACGGAATCAAAGAGCTGACAGATCCGGAAGTACTGGTGTCAAATATTATTGACAGTACGGTGTCGGTAGCGGTGAAGATGCATCTTGGGTATATGAAGCAGACGGATCTGAAAGCGCATACCGTGTATCAGTCAGTATTTGCATTGCTGTTTCATATGTTACAGGTGGATGTATGGGATGAGTCTTATATATGTACAGCGTAGATATAAAAGATTGTGTGTTCAGACATGTTCTGGAATCAGGTTTGGCAGGTGGTAAAATATGTAATAAAACTGCCAACGCAAGTTCCAGGTATTCTGTATTGCTTTCCAAATCTATGTCGTATACACTTATAGAATGAAAGTGAACGGAAGGAATGAGAAAGTTGGAACAAAAGACCAGAACAGAATATTCGGTAATGAATACATCGGTAGCGATCGTGGCGCGTATGTCGGCGATACTGATGGGATTTCTTACCAGGGTTGTATTTACCAGAGTTTTAAGTGAAGGATATGTCGGGATCAATGGTCTGTTTACGGATATTCTGAACATTCTGTCATTGTCGGAGCTGGGGGTCGGAACGGCGATCACGTATGCATTATACGGACCAATTGCGAGAAAGGACATTAAGAGGCAGCAGATACTGATGCGGATGTTCCGGTCATTTTACCGGGTGACGGCTGTAATCGTGCTGGTTACGGGGCTGGCTCTGATTCCATTTCTGGATGTACTGATGAAGGACCGTCCGGATGTGGATCATCTGATTCTGATCTATATGCTGTATCTGATGAATTCAGTGATATCGTATCTTCTTATATATAAGAAGACGCTGGTGGATGCACACCAGATGAATTACCTGACGGTGTTGAATCAGAATGGATTTCTTATCTTGCAGGACATTTTACAGATGATTGTCCTTCTGGTGACGAAGAATTTTATACTGTTTCTGATTATGGCAGTGCTTTGTACATTTGCGGCAAATGTGACGATGTCCCGGAAGGCAGATCAATTATTCCCATATCTGAGGGAATCATGTAAGGAGAAGCTGCCAAAAGAAGAACGTCAGGATATTATTAAAAATGTAATGGCAATGTTGATGCATAAGCTTGGCAACATTGTTGTAAATAATACGGATAACCTTCTGATCTCTGGATTTGTAGGTGTGATCACGGCAGGAATCTATTCGAACTATTACCTGATCATTGGATCAGTGAGACAGGTGCTGGATCAGGCGTTCCAGGGAGTTGCGGCAAGTGTAGGAAATCTTGGGATCACTGAAGAAAAAGAGAAAGTGCACCAGGTATTTTTACAGTTATTCTTCATCGGGCAATGGATGTATGGTGTGGCGGGAATCTGCCTGTTTGAGAT
This sequence comes from Dorea sp., assembly GCF_977044405.1. Taxonomy (NCBI): domain Bacteria; kingdom Bacillati; phylum Bacillota; class Clostridia; order Lachnospirales; family Lachnospiraceae; genus Dorea; species Dorea sp. Next base: position 77,756 of record NZ_CDRRQK010000004.1, on the reverse strand, counting down.
GCTGAATCCATTTGTAGAGCTGGCATTTGGGAAGAAATACCTTTTTCCGGTGGAAGTTGTACTGGTGTTGTGTGTGAATTTTGCAATTAACGGAGCGAAAAAGTCGGTGACCATATTCAAGGAATCTATGGGACTTTTCTGGAATGACAGGTATAAAGCGATTGTGGAAGCAGTGCTGAACTTAGGAATATCAGTTGCTTTGGTGGTACGGCTTGGCGTGACGGGTGTATTTCTCGGAACAATTTTCAGTATGTTATTAACATCGGTATGGATCGAACCGTATGTTATATATAAGCACAGCTTTGAACGTTCACCGGCAGAGTTCTTCCTGACATATGGGAAGAATCTGGTTGTGATGGGCCTTGTATGGTTATGTACGAACTATTGCTGTATGATTTTTCGGGGTGGTGCATTTGTGAATCTGATCTTCCGTATGTGTGTCTGTGTAGTTGTACCAAATGTGCTTTTGTGGCTTGCATACAGACGGTCAGAAGAGTGGAAGCGGTTATTTGAACTGATGAAAAAGATTGTGATAAAAGTGAGAGGGAAGATAAAAGGATAATAGATATGAAAGTATCAATTATTGTACCGGTTCATAATGTGGAAAAATATTTACCAGAAGCGTTGGAGAGTGTGATAAAACAGACGTATACAGACTGGGAATTAATACTGGTGGAAAACAGATCTCGTGACAGAAGTTATGAGGTCTGCCTTTCCTATGCAGAAAAATATCCGGACATATCCGTATATCAGGAAAAAACGGCAAGTCTTTCGCATGCCAGAAACAGAGGAATGCAGGAAGCAAAGGGAGAATATCTGATGTTTCTGGATTCGGATGACTACCTTTCAAGCCCGGCAATTATCGAAAAGATGGTGCATAAGATAGAGCAGACGGATGCAGATGTTGTGATCTGCAATTATGAGAGACTCTGGAATGGAAGACTTCTTGCGGCCGCCAGTCATGAAAGCTATTCGTATAAAGACAGGGAGTCGGAAAGCTTCCGCTTCGAGGGGTTCTTTTCTCCAGGAAACCTCTCTTATGTATGGGGGCGGTTATACCGTGCAGATTTTCTAAAAGAGAATCAGATTATCTTCAAAGAATTTGCCTATGCGGAAGATAAGATGTTCAATACGGAGTGTTATGCACATGGGATCCGCTATGCATTTATAAAAGACCGGGGATATGTATACAGGAAGAATACGTCGTCCATTTCACACCATTATAATCCAAAATCCAGGGAATGCTGGCTTGGAATTGCGCATGAGATGGAGAAAGTGTTAAGAAGGACGAAAAAGACGGAGTATGAGGGAATTGTCCGTTATACGATATTCTTTGCGGCATTTTTCGATGCGAAGATGGAGCATACAGAGCATGGAAGGTCTTTGAGAAGCATCTGGCGTACACTGAGAAAATACGGACACGATCCGCTGGCAAAAAGAGTTTTCCGGGACCTGATGTGTGGAAAAGATATGAAAGGGCTGTCGTCCGGAGCATGGAAGATAATGATGCGGGGATTTTCATTGTGTATGAATCTTCATATGTTCCTGATCCTGTCTGTGGGGATTAAAGTGCTGATCGAGCTGCGGGTTGATGAAAGAATGTCGGATACGGGGCTTCGGGAGTAGTATATGCATAATTGAGAAATGATGTCCGTATAATGAATTGACAAAGTAAAAAGTTGTTAGTAAAATAGTGGTTAGTTACAACTAACTACTATTTTAGAAACAGGAGTCAGTTCATAGATGAATAGACAGTTCAGGAAAGAATCAAAACAACATGTAACGAAGCAACAGAAAAACAATCCACTGAATTTCCTGCGGTACATGGGGCCGGGGCTTCTCGTAACGGTAGGCTTTATCGATCCGGGAAACTGGGCATCGAATATTGCGGCGGGATCCGGATTCGGATATGAGTTGTTGTGGATGGTTACGCTATCGACGTTCATGCTGATCGTTTTACAGCATAATGCGGCGCATCTGGGGATTGCGACGGGACTTTGCCTGTCGGAGGCAACCAGCAGATATGTACCGAAAGTTCTGAAGACGATCATCCTTTTAACAGCCATGATTGCGGCAATCGCAACAGCGATGGCGGAGATCTTAGGTGGGGCGATCGCATTGGAAATGTTATTTCATATTCCAATTAAAATAGGAAGCCTGATCATACTTATATTGGTGCTTTGCTGTGCATTTACCAATGCTTATAAAAGAATTGAGAAGCTGATTATTTTATTCGTGTCATTGATTGGATTTTCCTTTTTATTTGAAGTCGGGATTGCGAAGATTGACTGGGGAGCTGCGGTGGTCGGATGGGTGAAGCCGTCATTTCCGGCGCACAGTATGCCGGTTATATTAAGCGTGCTTGGTGCGGTGGTTATGCCGCATAATCTGTTCCTGCATTCGGAGATCATTCAGAGCCGACAATGGAATCTGGAAGATGATGCGGTGATCCAGGAGCAGCTGAAGTATGAATTCAAGGATACATTATTCTCCATGATCATCGGTTGGGCGATCAACAGTGCAATGATACTGATGGCAGCGGCAACATTATATCAGCCGGGAAGACAGGTGGATGACCTTGCCGTTGCAGGGAAGATGCTGGCACCGTTGCTGGGCAATGCAGCGACAATAATCTTCGCACTGGCACTTCTTCTGGCTGGAATCTCATCGAGTATTACGGCAGGGATGGCAGGCGGAACGATATTTTCAGGGATTTTTAACCAGCCGTATGATATCAAGACGAAAGAAACGAAAGGCGGCGTCCTGCTGACGATGATACCGGCGGCAATCGTAATCTTATTTATAAAGGCACCATTTGAAGGACTGGTATATTCCCAGATGCTGCTGGCAGTGCAGCTTCCGATTACAATATTCACGCAGATATATCTGACCTCGTCTAAGAAAGTAATGGGAAAATATGCGAACAGCCGGAAGCTGAATGCACTGTTGCTTGGGATTGCGGTGGTGGTTACAGGATTGAATGTGGCGTTGTTGGTGTGGAATTAGGGATATGGAAAAGTTTCGGGAGGAAGGGCTTTCTCTGCATATATAAGGGTTAAGAAAGAGTACATGATTTTGAAAAAAACAGAATTGTGTACTCTTTTTGTTATCTGGCATCGGAAATAAGCTTTCAGTAGCAAGATTATACAGGGGGCAATAAATACTTGCGCGCTTAGATGCAAAGGCAAGCAAAGCTTGCTTGAATAAGGAGCGGAAGGCAGGTATAGTGGTTTGAAAAAGAAGGTGAAGTAAAGGAGTGTAATACTAATGAAAAAAGTAATAAATTATATAGGACCAGTTTTATTTAGGATTTTTTGCAGTATACCAAATTGCATATGGTGTAGGGAAAATGTTTTTTTATATGCTTCATTAGGATGAGTGATATTGTTCTTAATCTTTTTTACTATGGAGTAGAATAGGGAGTGAAATAAGTGCTTGAAATTATTAACTTATCGAAAAGATACAATGAAAAACAAGTAATTAAAGAGATTTCTTTTTCCGTAAACAAGGGAGAAATTGTAGGATTGATTGGAAAAAATGGTGCTGGAAAGTCAACGATATTGAAATCAATTGCAGGATTACTTCAATATAATGAAGGTGAAATATTATATAACGGTATCAATTGTAAGCAAGATCTTTCCGTGATCCAAGATTTTGGTATATTGATCGATTGTGGATTTTTGGATTATGTGAGTGCATATGATAACTTGAAATTACTTTATCGACTGGATTCCAGACATACGACACAAGATGTTGTTAATGTTATTGATGAAGTTTTTGAATTGGTTGGATTAGATCATGTAAAGCATAAAAGAGTGAAAACTTATTCTTTTGGGATGAAACAAAGGCTGGGGTTAGCGCAGGCAATTATCAATGCACAATCATTTATCATGTTAGATGAACCATTTATAGGACTAGATCCAATCGGAAAAGATATTGTGAAAAAGGCAATTGTGAAAAAGGCTAAAGAGGAAAATTATGGGATTTTGTTTTCGAGCCATGACTTAGAAGATGTAGCAGAAATATGTGACAGAATCGTTATGATTGATAAAGGTAAATGTGTATATAATGATGTTATTAAATCAGAACTTGAATATCGAATATATTTGGAAGAAGGCTTTAATGTAGAGACTTTTAAAAGACTTGAGAAAAAATTAGCACAGTTTAAGATATGGGAAGATGGGTTTTCTTTTGTTGATAATGCAGATTATCCTCAAATCAGTGATATATTAAGAACAGTATTACAGGAAACTAAAATTTTGAAAATTGAATCGACAAGCAATATGTTAAAAAATATGTTCGTAGGGGAGGAAAACGATGAAACAGATTTGTAAAAATGAGATATTTAAAATGTTTCACTGTCGCGAAACGAATATTATCCTGTTCTTAATGATTCTGGCGTTTGGTCTGCCTATTGGATTTATGTTTTCCCCGTCGTCTTATTCCCTTGACTATTCATTTGGAGACGGCCGATTATCTTGTTCAGCATATATGGTATTGGGATATGCATTTTGGGGAACGCTTGGTATATTTGTTTTACTTTTTTCTATGCTTTCTGCGACTTTGACGAGTAGGGAAATAGAAAATCATTACTTTTATTTGTATTTTCCAAGAGTAAAAGAAAGAGAGAAGATATACATAGGTAAATATTGGGTTTTGACGCTTTTTGTGATTGTGTGGTATTTGATTTATACATTGCTATTAAATCCGTTAGGACATGTAATTATGTGCAATGTTCGTCCTGATATGGCAATTAGGATAATGTCTGACGGATCTTTCATATATTGGGGCTGTATGTGGATCATGAATTTGGCAGAATTATTATTCTATATAAGTCTGGTTAATTTTCTGGGGACAAAATTAAAATCACTTTCTACAATTTCGGTAACCATGGTTTTCTACTATGTTTGCATATTTATTTATGATTTTCCTGTCATCAGATATGTCATACCTGAATTTTATAAGCAGACGGCTATGAAGTGTAAGAATATGGAAGATATCAGTAACCTGTTGGTGTGTACGGGTATTTATGTTGTGATAAGTTTGATTTATAATATATTGCTATTTTTATATGGGAAAAAGAATCTGAAAAAAATTGAAGCCTGAATATTCAAGGAAGACAGTAGAAACATGTGTATTTTTTCTGGCTTGATTCACATAACCAATACTGATATATTGGTAAAAAAGAAAGTACCAGCGGAGGCAGGAATGTGAAAAGACATAAAGGAATATTCAAAATAATACTAATAGTTATATGCTGTATAAGCTTCACTGTTACAGGCTATGCAAGAGCCGGAGGCGGTGGTTCCGGCGGAGGATCAGGAGGTGGTTCTGGTGGAAGTTCGGGAAGCAGTTCCGGAAGTCATTATCATGGAAGTAACGGAGAAAGTAATAATCCGATTAATGCGGTTATCTGGTTTGTGCTGTTTGTGTGTGTGGCGGGGGGTGGAACGATTGTATTCTATTATGAAGTTCAAAAGGCAAAGAGAAACAGTCTTCGCGCTATGAAATCATTTGAAAAACCGGGAGAAGAATGGGACCCGAAGAAAATGACAAAATACGTGAAAGATGCGTATTTTGTCATACAGGAGTGCTGGAATCGTCAGGATACATCTTATGCGGAACAATACTTAAGTAAGAATCTTATAGAGAATTGGAATATGAAACTTGGCTGGATGGAAGTGAATCATGAAAAACCTGTACAGGAACATGTAAGCCTTCTAAGTGCTGTACCGGTATCTGCTTTCGATAATGAAGGTGAGGAGTATGACCGGGTAATCTATTTGATTCATGGAAAGATGGTTGGATATTATATCAATATCGACACGGGAGAAGTCGTCCGTGGAGACAAATTTCCGGAAGCATTCTATGAATACTGGACATTTATCAGGGAAGAAGGAAGATGGGTACTGGACGAAATCAGGCAAAAAGATGAAGTAGATGTGGGAGAGCTGTAATGTGTTCATATAAGACAAAGAACTTTATTACAATAAAACTTTATGCTGCTAAAGTGTCCGGGCGATAGTATAATAGATGCATCGAACGGAAAGGAATAATGGGGAACATGAAGAATTATATGTCAGAAAGGCTGAATCACATCGAACCATCAAAGATAGTCGAACTGACAACAAAGATAGTCAGATTAAGAGAAGAAGGACAGCATATTATAGGGCTGAATATAGGGGAGCCGGATTTTGCAACACCGGAGCATATCAGCGATGACCGGATGGAGACTTGGTTACATCGCAGCGGCAAGAGATATTGTAAAAGCAGTAAATGTAATGCAGAGCCAGATGGTTTCATACGTTCATTCGCTGTCGCAGAAAGCGGGAATTGTAGCACTCCGAGGAAGCGCACGTTGCGGTTGTTCCTGGAAGTGCATTCTTAGCGCTGGGACATCTGAGATTTACATATTCGGCTTCCATGGAAGAACTTAAGAATGCAATGAATGGTATAGAAAATGCATTAAAAAACCTGGGTACTGCGTAAAGCAGACCCAGGTTTTGTACTCTATGGAACTGTATTATTGTATCATTATCAATCTAACAATTTTCCCTCCCGGTAAGACCACTCAAGATAATCCGGATTCTGATAATACACATCTGTACGAAAATCCGAGATTTCATCACTCACTTGTTCAAAGCTGAGACAATGATTTACTTCCGCATCATACAAAAGTTTTCTGATGCCTTTTTCACCAATTTTCTCAACAATATTTTTGCGATGATTTTTTGTCTCTCTTGCGATATACTCTATTAAAGCACATACATAAAAATAATCATTTCTTTCCTTGGTTGTCATAAACAACCTCGCTTTTTACATACTTCAGGCAATCCAATGCAGATAATGTATGAAAACTTATCTGATGAGTCGGGTGTTTGAATTCTGCTAATGCCCAAAATTGTTTTCTGTTAATTCGTCCCGTGAGAAAATCATTTACATAATTCCATATATTGTACCTCGTAAAACTACCTTATTATTCGTCAGAGTTATTTTAACAAAATATAGCAAGAATTCTCCTTCCTCTACAGGTGGGAGATGAATTGCAGAAAAACGCTAAGAACACTTGTTCGATATACAAAAATATGATATAATATAATCAGTCGAAAACATAGAAGGGATTGATTATATGGAAAATATGGATCATAATGCACATTCAGTATATTTGATGTATTACCATTTGATCATGGTAGTGAAATATCGAAGAAAAGTAATCAATGATTCTATCTCGGAAAGAGCAAAGGAAATCTGGGAACATATTGCTCCATCGTATGGAATTACATTGGAAGAATGGAATCATGATATTGATCATGTCCATGTAATGTTTCGGGCACAGCCAAAATCCGAACTAAGTAAATTTATCAACGCTTATAAAAGTGCAAGCAGCAGGCTTCTGAAAAAAGAATATCCAGAGATTCGGGAGAAACTTTGGAAAGGTGCATTCTGGAGTCAGAGCTTTTGTCTACTGACAGCAGGCGGCGCATCGGTAGAAGTAATCCGTCAATATATCGAGATGCAAGGGGAGAAAAAGTATTGAATATAGCATATCGCTTTCGGATTTATCCAACAGAAAAACAGAAAATTCTGCTGGCAAAGACATTTGGATGTTGCCGTTTCCTGTATAATCAGATGCTGAATGATAAAATACAGGAATATGAGAAGACAAAAAAGATGCTTAAGGATACACCGGCAATGTATAAGAAAGAATATCCATTCTTGAAAGAAGTGGATTCCCTTGCGTTATCAAATGTGCAACTGCATTTGGAAAAAGCATATCAGAACTTTTTCAGAGATCCAAAGATTGGATTTCCAAAATTCAAGTCCAAACATCGGACCAGAAAGAGTTATACGACGAATGTGGTAAATGGTAATATCCGGTTGGAAGAGTGTCGAATCAGACTTCCAAAATTAGAATGGCTCCATATAAAAAAGCATAGAGAGATTCCGTGTGAATATCGTTTAAAGTCGGTAACTGTCAGTATGGAACCGTCCGGGAAATATTTTGCAAGTCTTTTGTATGAACGATCTGTCAGTGAAAACCAAACAACAGAGAAGGATTACAGAATTGCAAAGATCTTAGGAATCGATTATGCAATGAAAGGAATGGCCGTATTTTCAGATGATATAGTGGAGCAAAATATTGGATATTTTAGAAGAAGTGAACAGAGACTTGCTAGAGAGCAAAGAAAGCTGTCGCGATGTGTGAAAGGGAGTCATAATTATCAGCAGCAAAAAAGGAAAGTTGCGATATGTCATGAAAAGATACGGAATCAAAGAAAAGATTTTCAGCATAAACTGAGCAGAAGGATAGCTGATCAATACGATGTGGTAGCAGTCGAAGATATTGATATGAAAGCAATGAGTCAGTGTCTGAATTTTGGAAAGAGCGTATCAGATAATGGATATGGAAAATTCAGGGAAATGCTGGAATATAAGTTAGGATGGCAAGGAAAAGAACTGGTGAAAGTAGACCGTTTTTTTCCATCCAGTAAGAAATGTTGTAAGTGTGGAAAAGTAAAGAAAGAACTGAAATTATCCGAAAGGATCTATCGTTGCGAATGTGGAAATGAGATAGACCGGGATCGGAATGCAGCCATCAACATCTGTGAAGAAGCAAGAAGAATGCTGACAGCATAGAAATAAATGTCCGTATCCGGACAAAAAAGAAGCCCATAACTGGGCAAAAGAATCGCGGGACACGCGAGGATAGCTTGTAGATACTTGGCTCAAAAGAGCCATTGAGCAAGAAGCCCCCACTTCAAAATCTATGATTTAAGTGGTGGGAGCATGTCACTGATAACATGTAGAGGTAGAAAAATCCATATTACCTTCATTGATACAGTACGTATATTTAATTCATTTTGTGTATAAAAAGTTAACTCATTTATAAAACCATAAAATAATCTAAACAAAGATAACACTTATTACAATGTTAACTATACAGTAGCAAGATGATAAAACACTGAATTTTATTATCTCTTTCTTTTTGGCATCTTCGGAAATTAGTAAGCATAAGGTAATGCAACTGCATATCATGCTTAATATTTTAATTAAGATACTGTCTGTTGCCAGAATATGAAATGTAAGTAATATGTATGCGAGTGCGCTTCCAGGTAACATGCTTAATAATAATGCAGTTAAGAGTTTTATTGAATCTATGTTTTTAATGTGGCTTATGTTTAAAAATACTTTATATATAAAATAGCTTATAATTATAACAAGAGTGCTCGTGATAAATATAATAAGACTTAGAAAAAAGTGAATATTGGTAATTTTTAGTCTATGTATAGAATGAACTAAGAATTTTATTTTGTCTGAGCCGGAAATAATTGTTAGTGCTAATAGATTATATACAATAGTATAGGCAAAGAATATAATACCAGATAATATTAAGCCATTTTTTTTATTTTGCATCGAAAAGGCCCTCCTTATGTAGAATGATTTGGTTTCTTTTACTGAATGCCAATATCATACCACTTTACAAATTAAAAATGTTAAATATGTAACAATTAGGTGGATTGATGTAATAAATACTTTGAAGGGATGAAAAATGATAGCTAAGAAGCTGTGTTTTATACAGAGAATTTGCTACCGGCAATTTCTTTTTCTTATTTGAGCATAAAAAGAGCAGGAAAAACATTCCTGCTCAGTAAAAAATATATTAAATATCCAACGGTTTATTCAGCCGCTGCTACGGTACTCTTAACATTTTCCTTATCAGGAAACATCTTTCTAAAAATAAAGCGAATGAATGGTCCGCAGTAGAAAATCTGCCAGAAGAATGCTACTGGGAAATTCATGAATGTAGTCTGACACCATGTAGCAACAATATTGCTTCCAGCATCTTTGAACAGAATTGTAGCAACAAGACTCATGCAAGGACACATAATGCATACGATCATGGATGAGATTGCAAGAGTAATGAAGATTGGTCTGTCCTGAGGTGTTACGATACGGAAAGCGAGCATATGGGCAAGTTTGTCAACAAATGCAAATTCCAGAACGAAAGCAACCGGCCACATAATTTTAAGCTCACCGAAAGCCATCAGGAATACTTCATTGCTCATCCCACCTACATTAAGGCAGATATTATAGCAGATCATGACGTAAACCATCAGAAAGGACATCATAAGTGTAAAAATAACATTTTGAAATAAAGTTTTTGGCATAATTTTTGTTCTCCTTTTTTGAAAATATTAAAAAATGGGTACAAAAAAGACACTTGTGTTGTTCGTTAATCAAGCATCCACTTGTGTCGTTTCCAATTAAACCAAAATCATCTTATTTTTTTGTCCAGTAATGGATTATACACAGCATAGATGAAAAAATCAAGTTTTTTTTCAAAAACATGTAGTGGGGGGGGAATGTTACTGTATCATACGGAATTTTCTGAACTGAAAATTCCGTATGATACAGTAACAATTACACCTGTTTTTTCTTGACTATAATTAGCATTACAGGTAAGATGTTTGAGGAGTATTTTACCGGCAGTAAAATGCCGGTAGTTTGGAATATAAAAAGAATGCAAAATAGTCGGAAAAAGGAAGGAACATATGAAGGATTGGAATGAAGTAGTATTAGTACCAGAATTTAACGAGCAGGGTGTTGCCTGTTACCGCCTGGACGGGGGCGATTATCTGAATGAGTATTATATTGTATCAGAAGCAGAGACGAGAAAACTTCTGAATACGCCGGAGATTGTAGGATATGAGGTATATGACTGCCTGATTCCATCAACTTCCCAGATGCTGTATTATTTTAAAGAACAGAAGAAGGTTACAACAGCCAATATTCTTTCTATATTAAGAGGTGCGCTTAATTATCCACTGGAAGAAAGCTGCTATAGAGAGCACATCCGTGTACATGATATCAGCTTCTTATCAAGCGAGCGTGTATTTGCAGATGAGGAGATCGAAGGGCTTGAAATCAAGTACAGCAAACTGACGATGGTTCCTGACAGTACGCTGATGATCGGAGATATTATTGCAAGCGGGGAGACATTGATCCACTGCTGCGTTATGTGACAGATTTTTACAGAGAGCATGGAGCAAAGCTTCGTAATATCATCATCTTTACGATTGGTGGAACAAAGGGAATCGACATTCTTGAGAATCTTACAAAAGAGATCCGTGAGTTCTGGCCGGAGTTTGAAGGATTTATTACGGTATATTATGAAGGAATTTTCAGCACTTATCAGGATAAGGGCGTGTCTGGAATCAATCTTCCTGATGTAGACTTTTACTGGAAAGGTGGAATCATTGCACCAGAATTTAGAAGAGAGACACTGTCTATGTGCAGTCCGCTGTTTGAAAAATGTATCATCTATGATGGTGGAGCAAGACGTTACGAGATTCATGAGCATGTGGAAGAAGTTCTGGAGTTCTGGGAAGGCATCAGAGAGCGCGCAGACCAGATTGATTTTACAGAACTTCTGGAAGAAAAGATCGGATATCCGCTTCCGGTAAGCTACGAAGACTGGATTCATTATAACCATTATGAAAAAATCCGTCCTGCAGATACAAAATGGCTGTATCGTCAGGAGCAGGGATACGTAGAGAGCATGAAGAATATTACTCTCAAAGAACTGGCCGATCAGAGAATCGGAGAGTTTACAGACGCTCTTAAAAAGTATATTTTATAATGTCAGAGTGTGTATGAAAAATTATTCCTGTAATTTACATGCCCGCTGTGTGGTGAATTTTATAGAAAATATTTTTAAGGCACACTCCAGAGAGTTGTAAAAAAAGATTAGTTAGTGGAAATGAATCGGGAGATAAGAATGAAAAAAGAAATAACGACAGAAAAAGCAACAGACATCGACTACGCAGAATGCGCTGTACCCAAAGAGGGAAGAAAAGGATTCTTGACCATGTTCATGATCATGCTTGGATTCACATTTTTCTCGGCCAGCATGTGGGTAGGACAGCAGCTTGCGGAAGGACTTGATTTTTATGGATTTATTAAGTCATTGATCTTAGGTGGTATCATCCTTGGAGTCTATACAGGACTTCTGGGATATGTAGGTGCGAAGACCGGACTTAGCATGGACCTTCTGGCAAAGCGTGCATTCGGAGAGAAGGGATCTTACCTTTCTTCGGCAATGATCAGTTTTACACAGATCGGATGGTTCGGTGTAGGAGTTGCAATGTTCGCAATTCCGGTATCCGGTGAACTGCTTGGCGGTAGCAAGATCGCGATGTGGGCACTGGTTATTGTAGCAGGTGGATGTATGACTGCTTCCGCATATTTTGGAATTGATTCACTGACAGTGATCAGTTATATTGCAGTTCCGCTGGTAGCAATCCTTGGAACAGTGGCTATGATACTTGCGGTACAAAGAGGTGACGGAACAATCATCGACCAGTTCGCAAAATCCAGTGGAACGATCAGCGTTATCGGGGGAGCCGGAATGGTTGTCGGATCTTTCGTATCCGGTGGAACGGCGACTCCGAACTTTTCGAGATTTGCAAAAGATGCAAAGTCTGGAACGATTGCGACGGTGGTTGCATTCTTTATCGGAAACTCGCTGATGTTCTTCTTTGGTGCAATTGCTTACATTTTCGTTGGTGGTAATGATATCTTTGAAGTTATGATCCGCCTGAATCTGTTCTATCTTGCAATCCTGGTATTGGGACTTAACATCTGGACAACGAATGATAATGCATTATATTCATCCGGTCTTGGACTTGCTAACATCTTCAATCAGAAGAAAAAGCCGATGGTACTGATTGCCGGAATTGTCGGAACACTGTTATCTGTATGGCTTTATTACAACTTCTGTAACTGGCTGAATGTACTAAACTGTACACTTCCACCGGTAGGAATTATCCTGGTCATTTCTTATTTCATGAATAAGAAGGACTATGAAAAGCCAGACGAGAATCTGGAAGTGGTAAACTGGTTTGCAGTAATCGGAGTGATCGCAGGTGCAGTGGTTGCCAATGTGGTATCATGGGGTATCGCCTCTATCAATGGTATGGCAGTTGCGGCTGTCTTATATGTAGTGGGACAGGTTTTCAGAAAGAATGAAGCTGGAAATGAGTGCACAGAGCAGTAAATAAAATAGATAGAATTATGACTATGACAGGGACGTCTGATGAAAATCAGGCGTCCTTTTTCTGGTTGGAATACAAGGTATTGGAAAGAGGACGTTACTGTTTTCTTGACATGTGAATTGTAGTTTTTAATAAGGTAAAGTGATAATTTGTTAAAATTCCTACTGGTGTAATCGGAATGAACTTGTTACAATAGAGAGAAAAAAGGAGGCCTATATTATGAAACTTGAAAATTATGAAGTACATCTGCCAAGCTATTCAATTGGCGATAAGATATATGACAAGATCGGACCGGTGTGTGAATCGTACGGAAAGACGGTTCTGGTGATTGGAGGCAAGCGGGCACTTCCGGTATATCAGGAAGCAGATATGGTATTCGGTGTCGGAAGCGGATTCATGACACCGCTGATCTCTGTTCTTATTATTCTTGGTGCGGTATCAACTGCGGTAAATATGGTTGCGGCTATGGTAAAGCGTATCTGTAATGGCATTGAGAAGATTGAGAACAAAGATAAAAAGGAAGAAAAGAACCAGCAGGCAGCGGAAGGAAAGCCAGTTGTAAGAACTGTAATTGCTGCATTGATCTGCTGTCTGGTTGATTTTGGAATTGCACAGTTCGGACTTCTGACATTGATCCAGAAGGCTTACAGTGCACTGGCATATCTGGCGATTCCGGTAATCCTGATTCCTTATATCATTCATATGATTGTGACCAGATTTGATACGAAATAGAGTCCGGGTGTGTGACAACAGTGTCAAAGCATGAGAAGAATTTATCAGAGACAGGGCGGTTGATTAAAACTCAATCGCCCTTTTAACCGCATCAATATCGCCCGTAAATAAGATACTTTCCATACCAAGCTCTTTACTTGCAATTACATTTTCAATCGTATCATCGATAAAGAAGCACTCTCTTGGAAGAAGGTCAAATTCATTAAAAAGATGATAATAAATATCGTGTCCTGGTTTCGCCATCTTGAGAGGTGCGGAGAATACGATACCGTCGAATTCTTTTAGAATCGGATGATCGTCAAGTGCACGTTCTGCAAAACGGGTAGAAGCATTTGAAAGCAGATAGATTGGAACGCCCCGTTCTTTCAATTCTTTGATGAATTCCCATGTCTCAGGAAGCGGATCTACATACTGGAACCAGTTATCGAAGAAATCGCGGGCGGTGTCTTTCAGACGGTCCGGAAGTCCGGCAATCGTATCTTTGGCATTCTGGTCATAATCAATCGTTCCGGCATCTAATGCTACCCAGTTTTTGAAGATGGCAGCTGCAAGAATATCATAATCTTCCGGTGTGGAAGTAAATTGCCCCAGAATATAATCTCCTTTAAATTTGCCAATCACATTTCCAAAATCAAATATAATATTCTTGTACTTCATAGTCCATCCTCCCAAAATCAAATTGTAAATATCCCGTTATTCGAAAAACTGCCAATATCAGACGATAATCATCCAAGGCAGCTCATATGGGTGTTATAAGCTTTATTATAGACTTGCAGAAGTTAGGAAGCAATAAGGAAGATTGACATTATTTTGGAACATGTATATGATGATGTGAGTATCAAAAGTAAATTCTGCCAAATTCAGCAGGACAAAAAGAAAAGAGAGATTATTATGGAAATCAGTATACTTTTAATGAAACAGATTGCAGAATTATTCCTGATGATCCTGATGGGGTACATTGTAGTGAAGGCGGGATTATTAAAAGGAGATGACAGTAAGGTTATCTCCAAGATCGTATTATATTTGATCATTCCATGTGTCATCATCAATGCATTTCAGGTAGATTACACAAGTGAAAAGGTAAAAGAACTATTGCTGGTATTTGCAGCGTCGGTATTATTACAGGTAGTTCTTCTGGCAGCGGTATGGGCTGTGGGAAAGATCCTGCATCTGAATGAAGTAGAGACAGCATCGATCTATTATTCCAATTCGGGAAATCTGATCGTACCGATCGTAACATTTATTCTTGGAAAAGAATGGGTACTATATGGATGCGTATTCATGAGCGTGCAGCTGGTATTTATCTGGACACATGGAAAAAATATCTTAAGCCGTGAAGGGAAGATGGACTGGAGAAAGATCGTATTGAATGTAAATATGATTTCGGTATTTGCAGGAGTTGTGTTGTTCTTTACAAAGATCCGCCTTCCCGAGATATTGAACCAGACATTAAGTTCTGTCGGAAGTATGATAGGCCCTGCGAGTATGATCGTAACGGGAATGCTGATCGCGGAGATGAGTCTGAAAAAGATATTTACGAATGGAAGAGTGTATTTCATTTCGTTCCTCCGGTTAATTGTTGTGCCGGTTATTTCACTGATCCTGCTTAAAATAAGTGGATTGGTCAGCGGGCATCCGGATGGAAAGAAGTTGTTATTGATTGTATTTCTGGCGGTGATCACACCATCGGCATCGACGGTAACACAGATGTGTCAGGTATATGGCAATGATTCCAAATATGCCAGTGCGATCAATGTTATGACAACCCTGCTGTCGATTATAACAATGCCGCTTATGGTATTATTGTATCAGACCGTGATGTAAGAAAAGTAGAGAGGAAAAGAAGATGGAAGGAGTCAACTTAAAAGCATTAACAAAGACGGAGATATTCGCAGGCGCAAGTGAAGAAGAAGTTGCATCGATGTTAAACTGCTTAAGTGCCAAAAAAAGAAAATACCAGAAAGACGAGATTATTTTTCACGCGGGAGATACGGTGGCTTCAATCGGAGTCATGTTAACGGGAAGTGCATTAATTGAAAACGATGATGTCTGGGGGAACAGAAGCGTCCTGGATTATGTAAAAGAAGGGCAGATCTTTGCAGAGACATATGCCTGTGCGCTGGATGAAAAACTGATGGTAAATGTAATCGCCATGTCGGACTGTGAAGTGCTGTTCCTGGATGTGCGAAAGATATTAAAGGTCTGCCCGAATGCATGTGAATTCCATCAAAACCTGGTGCAGAACCTTCTTGCGATATCCGCACAGAAGAACCTGAATCTTTCCAGACGTATCTTTCATACGTCATCAAAGACGATAAGAGGACGATTGTTATCGTATCTGTCTTATCAGGCGATGGAATGTGGGAAAAATGAGTTCGACATTCCATATAACAGACAGCAGCTTGCGGATTATCTCGGGGTAGATAGGTCTGCGATGTCAAATGAGCTTGGAAAAATGCAGAAAGACGGACTGATTGAAGTGAAGAGAAATCATTTCCGAATATTAGATGTGGATGTTACAGCTTAATTCAATCAAATAACGGAGTGGATTGCAAATGGTTTGAATATGGCTTTTAAATGGTTTGAAAATGGTTGAATATAAATGATAGATATGATATAATATATTAACAAATAAGTGTTGTTTATATAAAATCAAGTATGATGCAAAGAGGTGTGGTCATGAACATTCAAGAGATGAAAGAAAAGAAAAAAGAAATGGGATACACCAATGAACAGATTGCTGAACTTTCAGGAGTACCACTCGGAACGGTGCAGAAGATTTTTGGAGGGGCAACAACCTCACCGCGCTATGATACATTGAATGCATTGGAAAAGATATTTTTGCCGGAAAAACGGGAAAATCATTACACATCGGTTTTGAAAGACGGAAGTACCGCCTATACAGTAAAGCGTCAGGGAGAGTATACGCTGGAAGACTATTATGCCCTTCCGGATGAGCATAGAGCAGAACTGATTGATGGTGTGCTTTATGATATGGCATCACCGGGAACGCTGCATCAGATGGTGGGAGGATATATTTATGCAAGATTCCTGGAATTCGTTGCGAAGAATCAGGGAAAATGTATACCATTGATCGCACCGTTAGATGTACAGCTTGACTGTGATGATAAGACAATCGTGGAGCCGGATGTAATGATTGTGTGTGACCGGGAGAAGCTATATAAAAACAGGATATATGGTGCGCCGGATTTCATATTGGAAGTGTTATCGAAGTCTACCAGACGACGCGACATGGTTACAAAACTCCAGAAATATGCGAATGCAGGGGTAAAAGAATACTGGATGGTAGATATAGAAGGAAGACGTGTATTTGTCTATATTTTTGATGAAGAAAATTATCCGGCAATTTATGGATTCGATTCCAAAGTTCCGGTATATATATGGGGAGGACAGTGTAAAATTGATTTTTCAGAAGTTTATAATTATATCCGTTTTCTGATTGAAAGCTAGAACGGGGTAAGATACAATGAAGGTATATATGGAGGAGGGGAACAGGAGATGGCAAAATTACTTATGGCAGCAACACCAATATCCTATTATCTCGTTGTGATAAATGTTGTTGCATTTATTCTATATGGACTGGATAAAGCAAAGGCGGTAAAGCATCAGTGGAGGATTCCCGAGGCAACATTGCTTGGTGCTGCATTTGCTGGCGGCGCATTTGGCGCATTTACTGGTATGATCGTATTTCATCATAAGACGAGAAAGATGAAATTCAGGATTTTGATTCCGATTGCGATTCTTATATGGCTGACTCTTGGGGGATTCCTGGCGGGGCGTGATGTAGTAGGACTGACGAAGGCAGATCGTCCAAAGAATGAATATAATGCTACGGAGATTGTACAGTATCATAGCAGCGTTGATAAAGATAACGATGGTACAGATGATCAGATGGATATTTTGAATAATGCACTGGCCTATGTGCAGACCAGGCCGGTTTATAAGAGTAAATATTATGAGACGGGTTACCCGGATGACAGGTATGGAGTCTGTACAGATGTTGTTGGTTATGCACTTAGGAAAAGCGGCTATGATCTACGAGAGCTGGTAGATGAAGATATCAGAAAGAATCCGGAGGATTATGATGTAGATAAGCCGGATAAGAATATTGATTTCCGAAGAGTGAAGAATCTGAAAATATATTTTGAACATACAGCAATCAGCCTGACCACGGACGTGAATGATATTGAACAATGGCAGGGTGGGGATATTGTAGTGTTTAAGAATCATATAGGGGTGATTTCTGACAGGCGGAATGCAGAAGGAGTACCGTATGTGATACATCACAATGATCCGTATCAGAAAAATTACGAAGAGGATATCCTGCAAAGCAGAAAGGATATTGTTGGTCACTTTAGAATATCGTAGTGGTAAAGCACTGTGAAATATTACCAAATTTCACAGTGCTTTTTTGTTGCATTTTCTGCAATCACATTACGGACATGCTGCATACGCATATCCAGATCGGCACTGATCTTGGCACAAGCCAGCATTTCGTCTTCCAGGTATTTTGCTTTATCTGCCGGGATATTTTTCTTATAACGCAGTTTGTGCTCCAGGCTTGCCCAGAAATCCATGGCAATCGTACGCAACTGTACTTCTACGGTTACGTTTCGTTTCCCTTCCTGCAGGAAAATTGGAACACTGATAATCAGATGAAGACTTCTGTATCCACCTGGTTTAGGATTCTTGATATAATCCTTTTTTTCGAGAAGTGTGATATCATCCTGTGAAAGAAAACAATCAGCCAGCATATAGATATCATCAGGGAAAGAACAGATGATCCGGACACCTGCGATATCGTGGATATTTTCCTCAATAGAGGGAATCGTGATTGGAATATCCTTTCTGCGGATCTTTTTAATTAAGCTGTCCATGGATTTGACACGGGATTTGATATCTTCGATCGGATTACGGTCATATTCCAGGGAATACTGCTCGTTTAATACTTTAAATTTGGTCTCTACTTCCATAATGGCACACTGATAATAAGACATCAGTTTGTCAATCGGCTTTTTGTTTTTATTAATAAAATCGAGAAACTCATCGGACATCAGACTGTTTCTGACAAAACGTTCTTTGCGTTCTTCGATAATTGTTTCGAGGTGCTTCAACTTGCATTTCTCCTTTCATAATCAAGGAATATTTTACCATATATATTGTTAGATTTCTATCAGTTAAGAGCGGAATTACGCTGATCTGGAGTGAAATACAACAATATAAAGAAATTGTAGTACGAGCAGATTTAGAGCATGCATTGAAAAATGCGCCAGAGACAGTGTATGTACAAAATTAAGATCAAGAGTTGGATATATTCACACATAAAATTTTTCGTGGTAAGATAAATGGCATGACATAGAATGTAAAAACGAAAAAATTGTGAGGAAGTGTATAGTATGAATTCCAGGTACAAAGGAATATTTTTTATTACATTATCAGCATTATCATTTGCATTTATGAATGCATTCGTAAGACTTTCCGGTGATCTGCCTTCGGTACAGAAGAGTTTTTTCAGAAATCTGGTCGCTTTTTTTATTGCGTTGATAATGATTCTAAGAAGTAAAGATGGGTTTAAGATTGAAAAGGGTAATCTGAAGTATATGATCCTGCGTGCAACATTTGGTACGGTAGGTATCCTGTGTAACTTCTATGCGGTGGATCATCTGGTATTGTCAGATGCGTCGATGCTGAATAAGATGTCCCCGTTCTTTGTTATCATCTTTTCATTTTTACTGTTAAAAGAAAAGATGACACCGGCGCAGGCATTGGCAGTTGCCGGGGCATTTATCGGAAGCTTGTTCGTGATCAAACCCACATTTACGAACATGGCACTGGTCCCTTCACTGATCGGTCTGTGCGGCGGGATCTGTGCGGGTATTGCTTATGCGATGGTGCGTATTCTGGGACAGAGAGGACAGAAAGGTTCTTCGGTCGTTATCTTCTTTTCGGGATTTTCCTGTGTGGTTACGCTGCCATATCTGATCTTGGATTTTCATCCGATGAGTGGATTACAGATTCTGACGCTTCTTGGTGCGGGACTTGCGGCTGCGGGCGGTCAGTTCGGAATCACGGCGGCTTATTATCATGCACCTGCGAAAGAAATCTCCATCTACGATTATTCGCAGATTATCTTCTCTACGATCCTTGGATTCTTCCTGTTCGGGCAGGTGCCGGATCGGTATAGTGTGCTTGGTTATGTAATTATATGTGCGATGGCGCTTTGGATGTTTATTTATAATAAGAACCGGGAGTGAGTTTCTAAGTTTTATGGAGACCCGGGGAGCCGACGCTTCATGAATTAAATAAAAAATTGATTTAACAATTCTTCAATCCTTGCCTGCAGTTCCTCAACCGAATGCTTCCTCGACCGCGCACATTCCTGTGCCTGGCATCCGCAGATGATACATTTGCGGTAGGTGCCGCGGGATAACTTCATACCATCAGTTCCAATGACATCCATATCAAAGAGCCGTCCGAGAGGATGGCTTTCTTCGATTTCTGTTGCAAGTGTCTTGATATCTTCGGCGGGGGCATCCAATGCCATGATCAGTTCATCACCGGAAGGTTCGTGGAATTCTTCGGTGTGAAGGATTGTTATATTGTGAGCAGAAAGAGCTTTTAATAATTCCGCTTTCCCGGAATCAAAAGCTTTCCGGATCTGTTCGTTGGTTTTTACCGGTCCTGGGATGTTCATGCAAAAAGACAGGACTGGTTTATCATATTTACTGATCAGTTCGTTCTGGATGCTTACACGCCGGTCGCGGCAGTTCATCATATCTGTGATAGTTACGTTTATTCCGTTCATATTGAAAGAACTCCTTTCGTATCAAAAGTGTATATTTAAATTGATTTGGCATGTTATTTTCTTTGTAATCATTATAAGATTTTACCAGTGGATTTTCCAGAAAAAGAAAATAAAGAATAATTGAAATATAAATATGCATAGTATATACTATGTATATACAAAAAACGAAGGAGGTTGTTTTATGCAGGCACAAGTAAAAACATGGGGAAATAGTCAGGGAATTCGCATTTCAAAAGAAATATTAAAAGCTGCAAATATAAAACTTGATGATATTCTGGATGTGAAAATATCTGATGGAATGATTACGTTAGTAAAACCTTTCAGACATAAGACATTGGAGGAACGGGCAGAGCGGTATGGAGGAAAGCTTAATCTAAACGGAGAGTATGATTGGGGAGAAAGAGTCGGAAGAGAGGGATGGGAATAATGGTCCATCAAGGCGATATTCTAAAAGTGGAGAAAATTAAAAATCCAGTATTAGTTGTGAGTAAGGATTTTTTTAATGAGACAGGAGAAATTATAGGATGTCCGATATTTGATTATAATATAGAGAGTCCACTTCATATAGAGATAGAAACGGAAAACAGGAAAGAATATGTACAGTGTGAAAATCTTAGTATGTTGGATTTGAATATGAGAGGATTTTCAGTTATAGACAGAATCTCTATTAATTATGTAATGGATATAACGGATACAATACAAGGAATATTTGATTATATATAAAAACAAAGGCTGCAGCTGTTACATGGCTGCGGCCTTTTTGCGAATTCTTAACAAATATTAAGGAAACAGATGTCTTTGATGTAAGGTTTTATTACTATGATAAACCCATAAAGAGATAAACAAAGTCACAAGATAAATGAAAGAGGAGGATACAAACATGGAGATTAAAAGACCTGCAATAGCGGGAACATTAGAATCCAGTGACTGTCAGGTAATGGTAGAGGCCGGGGAAGGAAAGATCGACCTGTCATTAGACAGCGCAGTAATCAATCAGTATGGTAATCAGATTCGCAAGGTTGTCCTTGAGACACTTGAGAATCTTGGAGTAGACGATGTGAAGATTGCAATCGTTGATAAAGGAGCACTTGACTGTACGATCAAGGCAAGAGTAGAAGGAGCAATTTTCCGTTCTGTAAAACAGTTAGATAATCTGCCATGGGGAGGTGCGATCAGATAATGAATCCAAATAAAAAACGTTTAAGAAGAACCATGATGTTTTTGAATGCCCAGAAGCCTGGACTTATCAAAGATCCATATATTTACAAACCAGATTCTATTATGCTGGATCTGGAAGATGCAGTAGCTGAGAATCAGAAGGATGCAGCGAGATTCTCTCTGTTCCACGCACTGAGAAGCATTGATTACAGAGGATGCGAACGTGTCGTACGTATCAATGGCCTGGATTCTCCTTACTGGAAGGAAGACATCCGCTGTTCGGTAGCCGGCGGCTGTGATGCGATCCGTATTCCAAAGACAGAGACAGAAGAAGATGTTAAACTGGTAGAAAAAGAAGTTGTAAGAGCAGAGCGTGAGTTCGGACGTCCGGAAGGAAGTGTCCTGATCATGGCAGCGGTAGAATCTGCAAGAGGTGTGATGAATGCCCTTGAGATCTGCGAAGCTTCTGACCGATTATTCGGAGTTGCGTTATCCGGTGGAGATTACACAAAGGACTTACAGACACACATCACAGGAACTGGTATCGAGCTTATGGGAGCAAGACAGAACCTTGTAATTGCAGCAAGAGCAGCAGGCGTGCAGTGCTTTGATACGGTATACACAGACCTTGATAACATGGAAGGATTCCGTCAGGACGTAGAGACGATCCACCTTATGGGATTCGATGGAAAATCCATTATCAACCCAAGACAGATCAACACCGTACATGAGATCTATACACCATCTCAGAAAGACATCATTTTTGCAGAAAAGGTTGTAAAAGAGATCGATGAGAAGAAGGCACAGGGAATCGGTGTATTTACAGTAGACGGTAAGATGATCGATATCGCATTCTACGACGGCGCAAAGAGAACGATCAGTCTGGCAAAAGCCTCAGGCGTGTACAAGGGGGATTTATAAGATGATTAATGCAGTTGGAAGAGACATTCCGGAAGAGATTCTGGAAGCTACAGGAAAAGAAGTATTTCAGGGAACACATCATTTTGATGGATACGAATATAGAAAACAGGGACCAATGACAAAATGTGTTATCAACTCGAACGGAAGCAAACTTGTGGATAACATTCGCGATGTCCTGGAAAAATGTGGAATCAAAGACGGAATGACAATCAGTTTCCACCATCATTTCCGCGACGGTGACTATGTTGTAAATATGGTCATGAAAGAGATCCACGATATGGGAATCAAAGATATCACAATCTGTGCAAGTTCCCTTGGTAAAGCACATGCACCACTGGTTGAATATATCGAAGATGGTACAATTACAAATATCGAATCTTCCGGTGTACGTGGAGCGATTGGAGAAGCTATTTCTCATGGAAAATTAAAAGGACTTGCAATCATGCGTTCCCACGGTGGACGTGTCCGTGCGATTGAAAGCGGGGAGACACAGATCGATATCGCATTCGTCGGAACTCCGACAGCAGATGAATATGGTAACTGCCGTGGTATCGGTGGAAAGTCTGACTGTGGTGTGCTTTCTTATGCGATGGCGGATGCTTACCATGCAGACAAGGTTGTAGCGATCACAGACTGCCTGGTTCCATTCCCGAACTTCCCGGCTCACATTTCTATGACAAAGGTTGATTATGTCGTAGTTGTAGATGAGATCGGTGATCCGAAGAAGATCGCCACAGGAGCAGCAAAGCCGACGACAGATATGAGAAAGCTTATGATGGCTGATTACTGTACACAGTTCGTTGTAAATACACCATATTTCAAAGATGGATTCTCTTATCAGACAGGTGTAGGTGGTGCATCTATCGCATCTACAATTTCACTTGCCAAGATCATGAAAGAGAGAAACATCCGTATGAGATTCGGTGTCGGGGGCTTAACAAAACCTATGTGTGACCTTCTGATCAATGATCAGGTAGATGTACTTCTGGATACACAGGACTTCGACCTTGCAGCCGTAGAATCTGTAAAGAACCTGAAACATTTCCGAATCAGTGCAGGAGAATATGCGAACCCGTTCAATAAGGGCGCAGTTGTAAACAAACTGGACTTCGTAATCCTTGCAGCACTGGAAGTAGACGTACACTTCAACTGTAACGTAGTTGTGGGATCAGACGGAATGCTGACAGGAGCACAGGGCGGACATCCGGACACAGCAGCAGGAGCAAAATGCTCGATCGTTATCGCACCGCTGCTTCAGGGAAGAATCCCGGCTATCTGTACAGACGTAACAACCGTTACAACTCCTGGAGAGACTGTAGACGTAGTCGTAACAGATTATGGTATTGCAATCAACCCTAGAAGACAGGATCTGATCGAGGCCATGAAGGATGTAGATCTTCCATTCAAGACGATCGAAGAATTAAGAGATATTGCTTACTCTATCGCAGGAGAGCCACAGAAGGTTGAATTCGGCGACAGAGTGGTAGGAATCATCGAGAGCCGTGACGGTACGATCATGGATGTTGTAAGAGAAGTAAAGCCATTTGAATTCTCTGAGGACTAAATAAATGAAAGGAGTGGGAAAGATGGAAGCTGTAAGAATGTTAAATCAGACCGGAGTGCAGACAGCAGAGCACATCGGGGCGCTCGCATACCGTGCACTTCTGGAAGAAGTCTATACCACTCCGAAACCGGGACTCGTAGATCTTGCGACGACCGGAGCACATACCGATATGGATGTGCATACATTTGAAAGAAGTGCAGCAGCACTTCACCCCTGGTTTGTGCGGATGGCTCTTGAAGGAGAGACCTTCCAGGGGACACCCCGTGAACTTTTTCTGAAAATCAGAACTTATGGGATCGCAGCAGAACAGGAAATGTACCGGGCAACCGGCGGCGTGAATACGCACAAGGGACTGGTCTTCACCCTTGGCATCTTCTGTGCGGCAGCGGGCAGAATGAAAAAAGAAGGAAAAAGAATGACTGTCAGGGGGCTGGTACATATGGAACAGCTTATGACAGCCGAAGTCTTAAAGGAAGAGATCCTGCATCTGGTTTCGCCGTCGGAGGCAGGGAATCTGAATGAAAGATTTCAGACAAACGGGATAAAGAACCTGCGGGCTTATGGAACAGCAGGCATCAGAGGAGAGGCACTTCTGGGATACCCTTCCGTCACAGAAGCAGCTCTTCCGGTATTGCAGCAGGGAAAAAGAGAGGGAAGAGACTGGAATCTTGTCAAACTCCAAGGCCTCATGACACTGATGAGTCATGTACAGGATTCCAACATTCTCTCAAGGACTTGTCCGGAAGTATTGGAAAATGTTCATCAGGAAGCCAGACGCTTTTTGCATGATGAGGGCGCTTATCAGAAAGATGCAGTGCAGATATTACTTCAGATGGATCAGTCCTTTATACAGAGAAATATCAGTGCAGGAGGCTGTGCAGATATTCTGGCAACAGCGGTTTTTCTGGATTCGTTATTAGAAGAGGAAGAAGCATGCTATTAGAAGGAAGACTTGTGATTTGCTTATCGAAAACAAAAAAATACAGGAGCTGATCCCGGCTGATATCCGGAACAGACTCCTGCGTACATTGCAAAAATGTATGTATGAAACAAGGTTTAAGGAATAAACCTGTACCCAAGCCCGCGGATCGTAATGATATGCTGCGGGCTTTGTTTATTATCTTCGATTTTGCCGCGCAGACGGTTGATGTAGACCATGATCGCATTGTCATCAATGGCGACGGTATTGCCCCAGACATGTTCATAGATCATATCTTTGGTGAATACCTGCTGTGGGTGCTTCATAAAGAGAAGAAGGAGTGCGCTTTCTTTGGCAGAAAGGATCAGTTCTTCTCCGTTCTTATAGAACCGCATGGTAGAAGAATCATAGCTGAACGGACCGGCTTCCAGAACATCGGAGCTGTCCAGAACCAGATTCTTATTCCTGCGGATCAGTGCTTTTACCTTGGCTCCAAGAACCAGCGGACGGAATGGCTTGGTAATGTAGTCATCGGCACCAAGTGAAAGACCGTACAGGGAATCATAGTCTTCGTTTCTTCCACTGACGATCATAACCGGGGTGCTGATACCTTGATTACGGATCTTTTTGATGACCTCAAAACCTTCCATGTCGCCAAGCATAACATCCATTAAGATAATATCAAATGTGTGATTCTTTATGATATTAAGAGCTTCTTTTCCGGACATTGCAATGGTCGGATCCAGCTCATTACTTTTCATAACTTTCTCTAATAATTTGCAGATGGCCGGGTCGTCATCTACAATCAGTACTTTATCAGCCATTTCAGGAACCTCCTTAAAATCTGCTAAAACCTTCTGAAAAGGCTATACAATCATATAAAAACATTATAATATTATTCTATATTGAAGTCAATTCGATCGGGATGTGTTTGAAAAAACCTTGCAGAAAGCATGTTACTGTTCACTGATAGTGAAGTAAAAAGGGGAGTTGGTGATATGATGAAAAAGAATGGAAATACCAGAACAATGAGTAGAAAATGGATTGCGGGAGCAGTCCTTTTATTTGCTTTTTTTGTTATGGCGGGTATCCATATATGGAAAGATTACAGGGATACACTGATGGCCAATCAGATAGATCAGCTGCAGATCACGACACAGATCCTGAGTAAGAATATGGAATCATCTATACAGGAATACGAAGATGATCTGGACTTTTTTGATGGTTTGGAATTGCTGGATGATGTACAGTCATCAGAAGAGACGAGGAAGATATTCCAAAGCTATATCAATACGAAAGAAGTATTTGTCGAAGATCTGTTCTGGGAAAAAGAAGACGGGACATTTATCACAAGTGTATCCGGACGTCAGTATCATGATCCGGTTAAGATTGCACAGATGGATGATGTAAGATCTCTTTATCAGATGAAAGATGAGTATACGCAGCAGGAAAAATATATGGTGGTAAAAAAAACGATTGCAGAAGGCAAACGTATCTGTCTGGTTGTAGACGAAGAAAAATATTATAACAATATCATTTCCGATATTAAGATTGGAAGCAACGGTTACATTGTGATCAAAGCTTCGGACGGTAAGATACTCATGCATCCGGATAATGAACAGTGGGGAATCGATGTAATTGCAGGAAGAAAGAAGATGTACCCGGATCTGGACTTTTCAAGTCTGGAGCAGATGATAGAAGATCAGAAAAAAGGTGTGGAAGGAGTGTCCATCTATTATTCGTACTGGTGGACTAAGAAGAACCTTCCAAGAGTGAAAAAGATCAGCGTCTATACACCGGCCAAAATAGGCGATGATTTTCTGGTAATCAGCAGTGTGACGGATTACAGTGATTTTTATCAGCCGATCCGGGAAGGATTTACAGGACTTTTACTTCTTTTTGCAGGGATTCTTGCAATTTCGATGCTGGCCTTCTTTTTAGCAATGAAAATGTTTCACCAGAGGAAGCAGATTGAATCAGAAAATGCATATTTAAAAGAATTGAATGGATTATTAGAAGAAGTCCATCAGAATGAAGAGACGATCGCACATCAGCAGCGTCTGCAGATCATGGGTACAATGACAGGCGGAATTGCACATGAATTCAATAACTTCCTGACACCGATCATGGGATATGCAGAATTGTTGCTGATGGAATTTCCAGAAGATTCGGATGAATATGACAGCGTGATGGAGATCTATGAAGCAGCGGAGAAAGCAAACGATGTTGTGCGCCAGATATCAACACTCAGCCGTAAGAATGTCGAGACCGTATACAAAGAAGTTCCGGTAGCGCAGATGTTAAGGCGTGCGGTGAAGATGGCAGATTCCGTATGCCCGGCAGGAATTCATATGGAGAATCATATAGACATTTCAGATCAGAGTATTCTGGGCAATGCAACGCAGCTTCACCAGGTGATCTTAAATATCTGTGTCAATGCGGTCCATGCGATCGGCAAGAAGAATGAAGGCAGGAAAAACGAGGATAAGATCGAAGGTAAGATTGAGATCAGCGGAAAAGAAATGGCGTATCAGGAGATGGATGAGGAGCTTAAGAAACATTTGAATGATGCATGGGAGCATTACATCTGTATCGAGATCCGGGACAATGGATGTGGTATGGACAGTGAGACGCTGCGTCAGATCTTCAATCCGTTCTTTACAACGAAGAAGGGCGGGGAAGGTACCGGGCTAGGCCTGGCACTTGCAGAGCAGATTATTCTTTCTCATAAAGGATACATTTATGCGGAGAGTGAAAAGGATATAGGCACAACATTTCATATTCTGCTTCCGGTTATGGAGAAAAGTGAGAGCATGGAACTGGCCAGGACAGAAGAAGCTCAGGGAATCAGAATCGTGGCAGCAGATGATAATGTAAAAGTACTGAAGCTGCTTCAGAAGAATTTTTCAAAACTTGGTGCTGAGATTCAGATATTTACGAATAAAAAGGAATTACTGGAGCATCTGAAGAGTAAAGGTGCGGATGTATTGTTCGTGGATGAAAGTATGGAGGATATCGGCGGGATTGATTTTTGTATGTCGGTGCAGGGCAAGTATCCGGATATGAAAAAGATCCTGATGGTAAGTCATATCACCCGCGAGATTGCAGAGGCAAAGAGCAGGGATATTATTGACGGTTATGTGGAGAAACCGGTATCAGCGACGATGTTGTTAGAGGCCGTAAGAGATGCGGCTGCAGAAGGCTAGAGTGTTCGGAAAAAAGAACAGTTTCTTAACGATTTTAAAGAAGAACCTTAACAGACTGTAAGATGAATTTCTTAAGTATGTAAGGTTCTTTTTTTATACTTATAACCATCAAGAGGAAAACGAAAAAAGTACAAAGGAAAGGATGGAAGAAGAAATGAATGAAACAATGCTTGCAGTCCTTGGATTTGCAACGGTTATAACAATTATTGTTCTGCTTCTAAGGAACGTAACGGTTCCGGCACTGGCGTTCGTTGGTGTATCAACAGTGACCACAGCTATTCTTGTGGCGACAAAAACATTTACAATTAAGGAAATGGGTGAATTCATCCAGGCCGGTGTGGAGGGCGTTCACGGAACCGCTGCACTGTTCATCTTCTCAGTATTATTCTTCGGTATTATGACCGATGCGGGAATGTTCGATAAGATCATCGGAAAACTGATGAAAAAAGTAGGAAGTAACGTTGTAGGAGTTGCAGTGATGACTTGTCTGATCGCTATGATCGCACACTTGGATGGTGCAGGAGCCGCTACATTCCTGATCACAATCCCCGCTATGCTTCCGGTATACAAAAAACTTGGTATGAGACCTACAACACTGATGCTGATCTGTGTATCTGCCATGGGTGTTATGAACCTTCTGCCATGGGGCGGACCGACGATGAGAGCGGCAACCGTTCTTGGAATTGAGCCGAATAAATTATGGTTACAGATTCTTCCGATGCAGATTGTAGGTATTATCATTGCACTTGCGACAGCAGTCATCTGGGGAAATATCGAAAAACGCAGAGGCGCCGGAACAGAAGAAGTGATGGCAAAAGCTGCACTTGAGATGCAGGAAGAAGAGGGAGAATCAGGTGTGAAAGAAAATGATCTGGCAAGACCTCAGAACTTTATCTTTAACCTGATCCTGACACTGGTTGTGATCGCATGTCTGATCTTTGTGCAAGTACCATCCTATTATGTATTTATGATTGGTTGTGTTATTGCATTATTTGTCAACTATCCTGGAGCAAAGCTTCAGAATAAGATTATTAAGTCGCATTCCGGACCGGCTATTATGATGGCCTCCACTATTTTATCCGCCGGAGTATTCTTAGGTGTTATGGAGCAGTCAGAGATCATGATGCACATGGCAAATGTACTGGCTGGACTGATTCCTCAGTCTATGGGAAGATTCCTTCCGATCATTATCGGACTTCTGGCTGTACCATTTACACTATTATTCGATACCGACTCTTTCTTCTTCGGTCTGATGCCGATCCTGATCAGCATCGCAGGCGAATTCGGAGTCGAGGCTGCACACATTGCAATTGTTATGGTTGTATGCCGTAACTGTGCAACATTCATCAGTCCTGTGGTACCTGCCACCTTCCTTGGTGTTGGTCTTGCAGGTGTTGAGATCAAGGATCATATTAAGAAATGTTTCTTCTGGATCTGGGGTGTCAGCATTATCTGTCTGATTGCCGGACTGATCTTAGGTGTGATTAAATTATAGACATTATCAAATTAGTTTGTTATTCCTCATAAAGTTTTACCATTGCGGGGTGAGATATCCTGCAAAAGGGACCGGTTCTGGTGGGCTGGTCCCTTCTCTCTTTTTTATATGAAACATTAATGTTTTAGGATTGTGGGAGCATGCATAGTGTATTAAACCCCTAATTAATAATGTATTACATTTCCCGAATTCCGTATCCTCTCAATAACCTCTTTTGCTTCCTTACTTTCAAAATACCGCAGTGTACTTTCCGGTACAAGTTTCTTAAGTGTATCCACATCATTATCTTTGATTGCCTGCCGTACCGTAGAAGCGCTGATTGCTTTTTTTCCATCAGTTTTTCTCGGAACAATAATGCATTCTATACCATTTTCAGGTAGTTTTTCTGACATGATATTATTATAGATTCCTGTAACCAGGCTGGTTGGTTCTTCGCCGACGTAGCGGCGGTTGATGCCGAGTGTCTGTGCGATTTCAGTGAAGACTGTTAAGTCCAGCATGGCGTGGCTTTCGATGACAGCATTTTCATCTTTCTGGAAATAACTCGGGAAGGTTGCGTTACTGATGATGTAGGGACCGCTGTCGTGATAGCAGATGTTGTCAAGATGTGCGGTTCCTTCCATTACGAGCTGTTTTCTTACTTTGAATGGGACGAGGCTTGCATCTTCGCTTACGATGAAAAGATGCAGCAGGTCATTTTCACGGGCTGCTTTTTCTACCAGGTACTGGTGGCCGAGTGTGAACGGATTGGCGTTCATGACCAGGGCGGCAATCTTACGGTCGGCAGTAGATGTATCCGGCAGAGCGTTGTCAGACTGCAAGGTGGCAGTGTTAGCGGATGTGTCTTTTGTAAGAGTCTGAAGCTGCAGGGCAGAAGATTCTTCCAGTTTTTTCAGATAATTTTTAAACCCTGTCCGTCTGTTTTCCATGAATACAATTTGTTCATCGATCCTTGCAATTTCATAAAATCCGAGGTCCCCGAAAAATTTAGCGGAAGAACATTTGGTATAAAGGAACAGGTGTGTATTGCCACGCTCAAACTGTACTTCGATCAGATGTGAGATAATCTGGTTCATAAGTCCCTCGCCCTGATGCTCAGAGCTTACGGCAAGGCAGCGGAGTGTATTGCCAAAACAGCTTCCGGTAGCGATGATATTCATCTCATCATCGTACATACCGCATGTATAATCAAGGTTGGCATCCAGGCGGATTCCTTCAGCATTAAGAAGGGCGGTGACACCCTGGATTACAGTTTTGTCAGTGTGTGAAATCTGAGAAATATAATAATCAGGCATAGCATTTCCTTTCTGTAAATATTTACTTAGTGTTATTCACTATATTATCATGGATTTTATTCGATATCTCATAGAATCATGGAATTATCATATAACAAAATATTTACAAAGAGAAGTAATCTTAATAAATTATAAGAAAATGCTTTCCTGCTTTTTAGATTCCGGGTGTAAAATGTAATTCAGAATAGAAAGATGCTAAAAAAGGTTACAAGGAGAGACAGCATATGATAGAAGAAATTCTGGAATACAATAAAAAATTTGTAGAAGAAAAAGGTTATGAGCCATATGTAACAAGCAAATACCCGGATAAAAAGATCGCAATCCTTACCTGTATGGATACCAGACTTACAAGTCTCCTTCCGGCTGCACTGGGATTGAAGAATGGCGATGTGAAGATGATCAAGAATGCAGGAGGCGTGATCACTCATCCATACGGAAGTGTGGTAAGAAGCCTTCTGGTAGGAATCCTGGAGCTTGGTGTAGAAGAAGTCATGGTGATCGGCCATACAGACTGCGGTGTACAGGGGATGGATCCGTCTGTGTTGCTAAAAGATCTGGAAGAACGCGGAATTGATAAGAAGCATATGGATATCATAAGGAACAGTGGAATCGACCTGGAAGGCTGGCTTGCCGGATTCGACAGTGTGGAACAGTCGGTGGAGGATACGGTATTTGCACTTCGTAATCATCCACTTATGCCGAAGGATATTAAAATCTATGGATTCATTATGGATTCAACTACAGGAGAGCTATATAAGAACTTCTAAAAGAGATATTACAAACTGTTATTTTATTTTACAATAATTATGTTGACTTATAAAAAATCCGTGATATGATTCAAATGTTAGAATTTAGAAAAAGGAAGTTTTATGAAGAAAACAAGGGGTAAAATGAGATGAATTATGACAAGATTGTACAGGGAATCCTGGACATCGGAGAAGCGATGCTTCAAAGTGGTGCAGAGAATTTCCGACTGGAAGACAGCTTTTACCGCATGTGCAGAAGCTATGGATTTAAAAGATCAGATGTATTCGTTATTCCGAGTAATATCCAGATTACAGTAGAGACACCAGAAGGCGAGATTATTACGCAGATCAGACATATCGAATCATCAGAGCCGAACTTTGATCAGCTGGATTATCTGAATAATCTGTGCCGTTATGTGTGCCAGCATACACCGGATGAGAAAGAACTTCGTGAAAAATATTTGGAAGTTATCAACAGGGAGCCGCAAAAACGAATTACCAGATATGCTGCAGGAATCATGGGAGGAACCGGATTTGCAGTGTTCTTCGGATGCAATTTCAGAGATGCAGTTATAGCGCTTATTGTATCAGTGATGATCGTGGCTGTCGGAGACTGGCTTGCAAAACGTGAAAGCAACCTGATGGTTTATAATGCGATTCTTTCATTTATATCAGAGATAATTATTATAATTGCGTTGAAAATGGGATTTGTAGATCATCCGGACAGAATCATGATAGGTATTGTTATGCTTCTGATCAGTGGACTTAGTACAACGAACGGAATCAGGGATCTGCTTCAGAGAGACTTTATCTCTGGTTTTATCAATATCATGAATTCATTCCTTGGAGCTGCAGGAATTGCATTTGGTATCGGTCTTGCAATTTTACTGTTCCATGAAGGGGAGTCGGATCATTTTATCCTGAATCATAGTGTACCGATCCAGCTGATCTCCTGTACTGTGGCATGTACCGGATTCGCCTTGTGGTTTAAGATCAGGGGAAAACAGGTATGGTATAATAGTATTGGCGCATTCTTTACATGGGCAATCTATGTAGGAATCTATGCATGGAAGCCAAGTAACTTTCTGGCAACAATGATTGCAGCAGTATTTGTAGCATTCTTTGCATTTATCATGTCCAGAGTGAATAAGGCACCATCCACCATATTCCTGACAGCGTCGGTATTCCCTCTGATTCCGGGACCGAATCTGTATTATGTTATGTATGGCTGTGTCAGTCAGGATATAGAACTGGCCTTTAATGAGACGATTATTCTTCTTGCGACCTGTCTTGCAATTGCATTCGGATTCATCGTCGTAGATGTGGCATCCAGAAGTATCATGCATGCATTGAAGCGGGAGTATCATATTGGAAAGAGTGCGTTGAATCTTAATATACTTGGGAAAAAATAGAATTATTTAGAATATAAACAGTGTCATGATGAGAAATATAATTTCTTATTATGGCACTGATTTTTTTATATCATAGCATGCAAGAGAAGCTGCCGGTTGCCAAAACATCCGTAAGGAGCTTCCAGTGGCAGGTACTGTAGGTGGCAAGTTCTCTGTATGTGTCTCAGACACAAAGGTTTTAAGAGAATTTGTGCCTCTTTAATATATTAAAAGAATAAAGTGTATGATAAACTAAAGTAACACAAAAAATGTAACCAATAAGAAAACATAGAGGTATCTGAAGTGTATCAGACGTGAAATACTTTCTACCTTGCAGAAAGCAATATTCAGGTGTACTCAGGAACATTAACATAATGTACATCTCAAAACAATATAAGAAGCTATAAAAATAAGGAGCAGCCTATGAATTATGACAGATTAGTGCAGGGGATTTTGAATATAGGGGAAGGACTTTTAAAGTGTGGAGCAGAGATATTCCGCGTGGAGGATAGCTTATACCGCATGTGTAAGAGCTATGAATTCTTAAGATATGATGTGTTTGTAACACAGAGCAATATTCAGATTACCGTGGAGACGCCGGAGGGACAGATACTGACACAGATCCGTAATATTGAATCCACCAGTGCAGATTTTGATAAATTGAATCATCTGAATAATCTTTCGCGTTATGTCTGTTCACATAAGCCGGACGAGAAAGAAGTCATCCGGCGCTGCGAAAAGATCATGCAGAAAAAAGACCAGAGTGAGATCATTACCGCAGTCGCAGAACTGGTAGCAGGAACCGGGTTTGCTGTATTCTTCGGAGGAGATTTTCAGGATGCAGTTGTGGCATGTATAGTCAGCCTGATGATTGTTCTGGTGGGAAAATGGTTAAGCAAACGGGAAAATAACCTGATGATCTACAACCTGATTCTGGCCTTTTTATCTGAAGTAGTCATCGTCGTATCGGTAAGGGCCGGTATCGGACATCATCCGGACCGGATCATGATCGGTATCGTTATGCTGCTCGTCAGTGCACTTGGCACGATTAACGGTATGCGGGATGTGATGCAGAGAAACTTTATCTCCGGTTCGCTGGAAGTTATGAATTCATTATTAGGAGCATTCGGTATCGCGTCAGGAATCGCACTGGCCATATTGCTGTTTAAAGATGTGTCATCCGAAGGATTTATTATGAATGCTAACGTGGCAGCACAGCTTATATCCTGTACAATTGGCTGTACGGGACTTGCAAGCTGGTTCAGGATACGTGGGAAGAAAGTATTATATTCCGGTATCGGAGCATTTTTTACATGGGGAATCTATCTGATCGTGTATGAGCTGTATCCGAGCAACTTCCTGGCGGTCGTAGTGTCGTCCTGCTTTGTTGCAGGATTTGCATTTGTCATGTCGAGAGTAAGCCGTGCGCCATCCACCATCTTCCTGACAGCCGCAGTATTCCCACTGATGCCGGGAGCGAGATTATATTATCTGATGTATGGGATCGTAAGCAGAGACTTTCAGATGGCAGCGGAACATGCACTGGTATTAGTGGAAACCTGTCTTGGAATTGCATTTGGATTTATCATTGTGGATGTGATATCGAGAAGCATTATGCGGACACTTGGTAAAGAATACCATATGGGAAAAGAATCGACGATTATAAAAAAGGGTGAGTAGGAGCAGATCAGTAAATTGATCGGTGCAAATAAGGAACAGATAGAGCAGTGGTGTAAAGAAAGAGGTTCAAAACGTATGAAGAAAAGAAAAAATGCACGGTTGACAATTCACACTTCATATAATATAGTAAAAAATAAAGAAAAGTACTGATGACTGACGGATAATGTGGAGTACCACAGGGGAATCAGATACTTGGTAGAAAGCCGACCGTCTGGGCAGCATTTATCCGAAGAAGGATAGGTGTTGTCCTTTTTTCTTTGCTACATCAAAGTATACAGTTCCTGCGGGGCGACGGGGGTTATGTATACATCTGGCTGGAAAAAAGGCTGCTCAGATTATGAAAGAAACATACGATCAGGAGGATATGAATGATGAAAACAGATATTGAAATCGCACAGGAATGTACCATGGAGCCAATTACAAAGGTGGCAGAAAGAGCAGGAATTCCAGAAGAATATCTGGAACAGTATGGAAAATACAAAGCAAAGATTGATTACAATTTCCTGAAAAAATCAGATAAAAAAGATGGCAAGCTGATTCTTGTCACAGCAATCAACCCGACACCTGCAGGAGAAGGAAAGACAACAACAACAGTCGGTCTTGCCGATGCACTTCAGAGAATGGGAAAACACCCTATGGTAGCCCTTCGTGAGCCATCTCTCGGCCCGGTGTTTGGAATGAAAGGTGGAGCAGCAGGAGGCGGATATGCACAGGTCGTACCGATGGAAGATATCAACCTTCATTTTACGGGAGATTTCCATGCAATCGGAGCTGCGAACAACTTACTGGCTGCAATGATTGACAACCACATTTATCAGGGAAATGAGCTGAACATCGATCCAAGAAAGATCGTATGGAAGAGATGCGTAGATATGAATGACCGCCAGCTCAGATTCGTAACAGACGGACTGGGTGGAAGAGTCAATGGTGTGCCAAGAGAAGATGGATATGATATCACCGTTGCATCTGAGATCATGGCAATCCTCTGCCTGTCAAAAGATATCGCAGACCTGAAAGAAAGACTTGGTAAGATCATCGTTGGTTACACATACGGTAAGATCGCAGATCAGAAGCCGGTTACAGCACATGATCTTCATGCAGAAGGTGCAATGTGCGCACTGTTAAAGGATGCATTAAAACCGAACCTTGTACAGACACTGGAGCATACACCGGCTATCGTACACGGCGGACCATTTGCCAATATCGCACATGGATGCAATTCCCTGACAGCAACCAGAATGGCGATGAAGCTTGCAGATTATGCAATTACAGAAGCAGGATTCGGAGAGGATCTTGGAGCTGAAAAATTCCTGGATATCAAGTGCCGTATGGCAGGCATCAAACCGGATGCAGTCGTAATCGTAGCGACAGTAAGAGCTCTTAAGTATAACGGAGGAGTTGCCAAACCGGATCTGAATGAGGAGAATCTGGAAGCACTGGAAAAAGGTATTCCAAACCTGATGAAGCACGTAAGCAATATCAAAAATGTATATGGACTTCCATGCGTAGTTGCAATCAATGCATTCCCGACAGATACCAAAGCAGAGCTTGATCTGGTAGAGGAAAAATGTAAAGAAGTCGGAGTCAATGTTGCACTTTCAGAAGTATGGGCAAAAGGCGGCGAAGGCGGACTGAAACTTGCAGAGGAAGTCGTACGTCTCTGTGATGAGCCAAGTGATTTCCAGTACTGCTATGAGCTGGAAGGAACGATTGAAGACAAACTGAATCAGATCGTTCAGAAAATCTATGGTGGTAATAAGGTGGTTCTTACACCAGCAGCACAGAAGCAGGTAAAACAGCTTACCGACATTGGATTCGGTAATGCTCCAATCTGCATGGCGAAGACACAGTACAGTCTGACAGACGATCCGAAGAAACTTGGAGCACCGACAGACTTTGATATCACCGTGCGTAATCTGAAGGTATCAGCAGGCGCTGGATTCATTGTAGCTCTGACCGGAGACATCATGACCATGCCAGGACTTCCGAAAGTACCGGCAGCAGAGAGAATTGATGTGGATGATGAAGGTAGAATTACGGGATTATTCTAGAAAATTTTGCTATTAAAAATTGTAACAGGAACAAAAAATCTGGCGGCTTTGCTGAGCTGCCAGATTTTTTTACCGTAAATTTACATTTTCCTAAAAAAAATAAGTCAAAAAATGTGATAAAATCCCGGATTGTTAAGCACCCCGGAAAAAGCTGCCTGTAGCAGGCTTGGGAAGATAGTGCTATAATGCAAGAAGAAAAGTAGGAAGAACATATGAGGACGGTGAGCACATGAGATACGTATTAGGACAGACACTGCAGGAATATCAGGAAGAAATCATGGAAGAGGACAGGCCATCGGTGTTCCTGGCGACGTCGCAGACCGCAAGGGAGTGTCTGGAAAAAGCCGGAATGCAGTATGAAGGAGAAATTAACATAAAGGATGTTGGTTTTTGTAAGATGGAGACGCAGCAGGAATGTCTGGCGGGATCACTTTGCATACCGAAGCTTCTGGATATTCTCGGAGAGCGGTACCGGATTTTATTTTTTATCAACCGGCACCATGTTGTGATCGTGGATGATGATGAATTTTCTTACCGTCTGATCAGGAGGATCAAAAGAAAGAAAACAAAGCAGGGAGAATCCAAGGAAAAGTTCATTTATAACTTTATGCTGGAGTTTATAAGCCGGGATTTGGAACTTCTCGGGCATTATGAGAAGAGGATCATGGATCTGGAAGAAGATGTCATGGATGGAAAGATCCAGGGATTCCAGAATGCGATCATGCCGATCCGCCGTGAACTTCTGACACTTCGAAGCTATTACGATGAGATCATGGACATGGGAAAACAGCTGGAAGAGAATGAAAATGGTTTCTTTGCCAAGAAACAGGTAAAATACTTTGGTGTTATCTCAGACCGTGCGGACAGACTGATGAGCAAGGCATCTCAGTTGTTGGAATATGCACAGCAGGTCCGAGATGCATATAAGGCACAGGTGGATGTCCAGCAAAATAATAACATGCAGTTCCTGACGGTGATATCGACCATATTCTTCCCGCTTACATTGATCACAAGCTGGTATGGAATGAACTTTCATAACATGCCGGAGTTGAAACATGGGTATCCGGGTGTTATTATCTTAAGCATCGTAGTGATGGTAACCTGTATTATTATATTCAAGAGAAAGAAAATGCTGTAGACCAGTTTTGATACGATCCAGGGAAAATGGCTTGCAGCAGATATTGATTATAAGGAGGAATGCTTATGCGTCAGTGCCCAAATTGCAAGACTAATAATCCAGACGATGCCAGATTCTGTAATTATTGCGGAATGCGTCTTCCCGAATCAAAAGAAGAAAACCTGTATAGTGAGTTGAGTGGACTTGAAGAGACGCCAAAAGTTGATTTTTCAGATAAAGATATAGAGGAAATATCGGAAGAACTGGAAGATACAGCGCAACTGAAAGTTACGAATGAAGAAAAAGAATCTGGAAATTGTGAAAAAACAGATTTAGAAAATATAACTGAAAAACTGGAAGAAAAGTCTGAAGCATCAAAAAAATCAAATTTCGGGGAAATAACTGAGATGTTTGAAACTGCAGAGCTTGGAGAGTTATCCGGAGATTGCGGTAAAATTCCGGAAGAAGATCTGAGAAAACAGTTTACAATTCCTGATAATCTTGGGGAACAGATTGAAAAAGTAACAAAAGAAGAACTGGAACAGGAACTTCACAAAAAGATTAAATTAAGAGAAGAAGATATAGCTAAGAAAAATGCAAAAGCCAGTATAGATGAACCGACCCGGATGATTGGAAGTAAACAGACGGATGAAACAGATGAACCAACCAGAATGTTCACCGGCGATATCGGTGATTTTATAAAGAAGAAAAAAGATTACGAAGAAGTACCGGAAGAGGATGCATATGAAGAGATTCTCCAGTCATGGGAAAGAAAACGCAAAGAAAAACAGATAAAACGCAAGCGTGAAGGAAAGGATCCAAGCCGGATTCCAAAGGTTATCCGCGAAACAAGATCCTGGTCAGACCTTACGGAGAGACAGCAGAAGATAGTAAAGAGAACTCTGCTGGGTGTAGCGGTATTTGCAGCATTTTGCGGAATCGGGATATATCATAACCGGCCGGAGGCGGTAATTGACCGTTATTGTACGGCATATGTACAGGAAAACTGGAAAAAGACCGGACGTATGTCTGATATTCCGGAAAACGGATTGGCAACCATGGATGAATATGTATCATATATGAAAGAACATGCGGTAACAGATATCTCGGATTATCAGATGAAAGAGACGAAAGAAGATCATCAGACCGAAGTAGAATCCAGCGGAAAGAGAAGAGCATTTACCATAACTTATAAGAAAAGTGGCGGAGATAAGACTTCTGAGAAAGTAATTCTGGAAAAGCAGAAAAGTAAAAAATTATTATTATTTTCAAATTGGAAAGTATCGACGGATCAGATGATTGCCAGAGATTATAATCTGTATATTCCGTCTGGCGGCCAGGTATGGATTGATGATACAGAGCTTGGAAAAGATTACAAAGTAAAAGAGGAAAATAAAAGCCTGGATCAGTATAAAGTTTCTTTGTTTGAGGGAGAACATAAGATAAAAGTTAAAATTCCGTGGTTTCAGACATATGAAACCACCTTTCAGGCATCCGATAAAGGAAGCATGACTGCAGCAAGGATGAAGATTTCCGGAAAAGGCAGGAAAAAGCTGGATAAGAAAATGAAACAGACACTGAAAAGCTACATAGATGCAGCAAAAGCAGGAAAATCATTTTCAAAAGTAGAAGGATTGCTCGACAAAGATGCAATGAAGGATCCGGAAACTAAGAAGGAAAATAAAGAACTTTATAATGATCTGAAAGAAGCGTTAAAGACGACAGATGGTTATAGAACAGAGACGGTCAGCCTGAGTCAGTATCAGGGAAAATATGTGATTAATGGGGTGACTGGTGAAGTAAGAGGAACATTGTCTTATAATTATGTAGTTACATATAGTCAAGCCAGCGGGGAAACAACAGATGGAAGCAGCAGTGATACTGCCGGACAATCGGATGGCAGCACGATGATGAGTGCGGAATTTATATACAAGGACGGAGATTATCAGATCATCAGTGTAGATCCCGGAAGTATCTGGTACAGACAGTAAGCACGATGATGAAAATTTTATAGGAAAAGACTTGCTTTTTAAGCCTGGATATGATATGCTATCTGGGCGAATGGAAGTAGGTCTTTTTTTTATGCCTAAAATCGGGCGGCTTCGCAAGCTGCCACGAAACACGTTAACTAAGATTATAAAGCGAGGTGGAAGTTGTGCGTACAAGAATCACATTGGAGTGTACAGAATGCAAGCAGCGTAACTACAACATGACAAAGGATAAGAAATCTCATCCTGAACGTATGGAAACCAAAAAGTACTGCAGATTCTGTAAAAAACACACATTGCACAAAGAGACGAAATAATCGCCGCAAAGGAGTGAATGTCAATGGGTGAAAAAGCTCAGACTCAGAAAGATAAGAGTAAAAAAACTCAGAAAAAAAGCCGGATTAAACGAATGAGCGAATGGTTCGATGGATTGGGCAAAGAGTTCAAGAAAATCGTTTGGCCGGAAAAGATGACAGTTGCAAAAGAAACGGCAGCGGTTGTTTCGGTATCCGTGGTCCTGGGAGCGATTATCGCAATCGTTGATTTTCTCGCCCAGTACGGAGTAGATTTATTAGTAAAATAACTGATAAACAAAACGGACAGGAAAGGTGAGATTATGTCAGAGGCAAAATGGTACGTAGTTCATACCTATTCAGGGTACGAGAACAAAGTAAAAGCCAACATTGATAAGACAATCGAGAACAGACATCTTGAGGATCAGATCCTTGAAGTAAGAGTTCCGCTGGAAGACGTTGTTGAGATGAAAAACGGCGTTCAGAAAGTGTCTCAGAAGAAGATGTTTCCAGGCTATGTGTTGATCCATATGATTATGAATGATGATACATGGTATGTTGTTCGTAATACAAGAGGTGTGACAGGATTTGTCGGACCTGGATCTAAGCCGGTACCGCTTACAGATGCGGAGATGGCTCCTCTGGGAATCCAGAGAGAGGAAGTAGTCATGGACTACAAGGAGGGCGACACAGTCCAGGTGATTGCAGGTGCATGGGCAGATACAGTCGGAGTAATCCAGACGATCAACATGCAGAAGCAGAGCCTTACTATTAATGTTGAGCTCTTCGGACGCGAGACCCCGGTTGAAATTGGTTTCGCAGAAGTTAAGAAAATGTAACAGTAAGTGGGAGGGGCATTATTTGTTCCCCGCCATCACCACAAGGAGGTAATTGAAATGGCAAAAAAAGTAGAAGGTTATATTAAATTACAGATCCCAGCCGGCAAAGCTACTCCGGCACCACCGGTTGGACCTGCTCTTGGTCAGCACGGTGTAAACATCGTTGAATTTACAAAACAGTTCAACGCTAAGACAGCAGATCAGGGAGACATGATTATCCCTGTAGTTATCACAGTTTACAATGATAGAAGTTTCAGCTTCATCACAAAGACACCA
Source organism: Dorea sp. (assembly GCF_977044405.1). Taxonomy (NCBI): domain Bacteria; kingdom Bacillati; phylum Bacillota; class Clostridia; order Lachnospirales; family Lachnospiraceae; genus Dorea; species Dorea sp. The sequence goes on along the minus strand of NZ_CDRRQK010000004.1, from coordinate 36,204 downwards.
CCGGCAGCAGTTCTGATCAAAAAGGCCTGCAACATCAAATCTGGTTCAGGTGTACCTAACAAGACAAAGGTTGCTACAATCACAAAAGCTCAGGTAGAAGAAATCGCTAAGACAAAGATGCCTGACCTGAATGCTGCTACACTTGAAAGTGCTATGAGCATGGTAGAGGGAACTTGCCGTTCTATGGGTGTAACTGTAACAGAGTAATTGATGAAGATGAATGTGGGAGGGTTATCCCGCCATTACCACTAGGAGGTTTATAGAATGAAAAGAGGAAAGAAATACGTTGAAGCTGCGAAATCAATCGACAGAGGAACACTCTACGATGTAGCAGACGCAGTATCATTAGTTAAAAAGACTGCAACAGCAAAATTCGATGAGACTATTGAAGCTCATATCAGAACTGGATGTGACGGACGTCACGCTGACCAGCAGATTCGTGGAGCAGTAGTTCTGCCACACGGAACTGGTAAAAAAGTTCGTATCCTTGTATTTGCAAAAGACGCTAAAGCTGAAGAAGCTAAAGCAGCTGGAGCAGATTTCGTTGGAGGAGAAGAACTCATTCCAAAGATCCAGAACGAAAACTGGTTTGAATTCGATGTAGTAGTAGCTACACCAGACATGATGGGTGTTGTTGGACGTCTCGGACGTGTACTTGGACCTAAGGGATTAATGCCAAACCCGAAGGCTGGTACAGTAACAATGGACGTTACAAAAGCTATCCAGGAAATCAAAGCTGGTAAGATCGAGTACAGACTTGATAAAACAAACATTATCCATGTGCCAGTAGGTAAAGCAAGCTTTACTGAAGAACAGCTTACGGACAACTTCCAGACGCTTATTGATGCGATTAACAAAGTAAGACCAGCAGCAGTTAAGGGACAGTACCTTAAGAGCGTGACACTTACTTCTACAATGGGACCTGGTGTAAAAATCAACCCAATGAAGCTTGTTTAATCCGCAAGATAATAACGAATATAAGAGCCCTGTGTATGAGTGAAAACTTATACACAGGGCTTTTTTTGTATGCCTAAGTATGCAAGAAAAGTTGCCGGTGGCAAGTTTTCTGCATCGTCATGCGTTCGGAAGAGGATTGCGGATATCCGTCTCTCTATTTCTTAGTAAAAAAGTAGGAAAAATCAAAAAATAAGAAAAACAGTTGACAAAATAGAAAAATGCCACCGGAGTATCATATCATTCCGGTATGCAAAGAGATCTATGCAGATGTAATTACCCCGATCACACTTTTGAGAAAGATCGCAGCGGTAAGCAAAAGATACTATCTGCTGGAAAGTGTGGAAGGTGGAGAAAAATGGGGAAGATATTCATTCCTTGGATTTGATCCGATCATGCGTGTTACATGCAATTCCGATAAAGTAACGATTGAGACAGAAGAAAGAAAAGAAGTAAAAGAGACAAAGAAACCTCTTGAAGTAATCAGAGAGATCTTAAAAGAAATGAAGGCACCTAAGATCCGGGCATGTGAGATCATCGAAGAACTGGAGACGGAGCAAAGAGGAATCTACGGAGGAGCTCTTGGATACATCGATTTTACCGGCAACATGGATACATGTATCGCAATCCGTATGGCAGTAAAGAAAGACGGTAAGGTGTATGTACAGGCCGGAGGAGGTATTGTAGCAGACAGCATTCCGGAAAATGAATACGAAGAATCTGCAAACAAAGCACTCGCGGTTATGAATGCGGTGAAAAATGCGAAGGAGGTACTGGCGTAATGGTATTACTGATTGATAATTATGATAGCTTTTCTTATAACCTGGTTCAGATGGCCGGAAGTATCAGACCAGATATAAAAGTAATACGAAATGATGCGATGACGGTGGAAGAGATTGAAAAGTTAAATCCAAGTCACATTATCCTTTCGCCGGGACCGGGATATCCAAAAGATGCAGGTGTATGTGAAGAAGTAGTAAAAAAACTTGCAGGTAAGATCCCAATCCTTGGTGTATGCCTCGGACATCAGGCAATCTGTGAAGTTACAGACATTCCTTGTGCAGTTGGATTCGGAATCTCCACACCGGAGCAGGCAAAAGAGATGGCGGCATTTTCGGATGGTGCAATTGTAGGATCGGCGATTGTAAGGATTGTAGCAGAGCATGGAACGGACTGTGTGTCATATGTAAAAGAGTATGTGAAGAAGATGAAAGCGGCTGTGGCGGAAGCGTAAAAGACAGAGATAAAGTAATAAAATAATTTTAAAAGCCTGTAATGAAGGACGGTGTGTAAAAGCCGGACAGACAGGTATGCTGGAAGTAAAAGGAAAAAGCAAGAAAAAATTGAAAAAAAGGAAAAACCTCTTGACAATAACATATGTATATGATAATCTACCAAAGGACTGCCGAAGACAGTAGGTGCTTGAAAGAGCGTAAGAACACATTTTATGCGGACGCCTACCGAGGAAAGATCGATACTAAAGTATGACTTATCAACCTCTATGTCTTTGGATATAGAGGTTTTTTTACATTTATATCTATCGGCGGTGTAAACTTACAAATCTACAAGGAGGTGCACCATTCGTGGCAAAAGTTGAATTAAAACAACCAGTTGTACAGGCTATTGCAGAGGACGTGAAAGACGCAACAAGCGTTGTCCTTGTTGACTACCGTGGACTGACTGTTGCAGAAGATACAGAGATGCGTAAACAGTTAAGAGAAGCAGGCGTTGTCTACAAAGTTTGTAAGAACACAATGATGAAGAGAGCTTTTGAAGGAACTGATTTCGCAGCATTAGATGAGCACTTAGAAGGACCAAGCGCTATCGCTATTTCTAAAGATGATGCAACAGCTCCAGCAAGAATCCTTTGCAAATTCGCAAAGAATGCAAAAGCCCTTGAATTAAAAGCAGGTGTGGTTGAAGGAACATTATATGATGCAGACGCATTAAATGAACTTGCTAAAATTCCTTCAAGAGACGAGCTCATTTCCAAATTACTTGGAAGCTTACAGTCACCTATCACAAACCTGGCTCGCGTTCTCAATCAGATCGCAGAAAAAGGTGGAGCAGATGCTTGTGAAGCAGCTCCAGCAGCAGAGGAAGCTGCAGAGGCACCAGCAGCTGAATAAGCTGATGGCAGCATAATAATTTTATTTCAAAAAGAAAATAAGAAAAATGGAGGAAAATAAAATGGCAAAGTTAACAACAGAAGAATTTATTGAAGCTATCAAAGAGTTATCTGTATTAGAGTTAAATGATCTTGTAAAAGCTTGTGAAGAAGAATTTGGTGTATCCGCAGCAGCAGGTGTTGTAGTAGCAGCAGCTGGAGCAGAAGGTGGAGCAGCAGCAGAAGAGAAAGACGAGTTCGACGTAGAATTAGTATCTGCAGGAGCAGCTAAGGTTAAAGTTATCAAAGTTGTTCGTGAAGTAACAGGACTTGGACTGAAAGAAGCTAAAGCATTAGTTGACGAAGCTCCAAAGGTAATCAAAGAAGGCGCTTCTAAAGCTGAGGCTGAGGAAATCAAGACTAAACTTGAAGCAGAAGGTGCTGAAGTTAACCTTAAATAATTCGAGTTTGATTGAATTATCAGGGCATTCCGGTGACGGGGTGCCCTTTCGTATTATTTGGATGCTGGATGTAAGAAAGAGTTTTTGGACGCAGAGCTGCACAAAGGGCAGCTGGCAGTTCGGGCTGTGAAAAACACGAATGAAAAGCTTTTTCTTATGTCCAGCAATATTTTGGAAAAATAGTGGAAAATATTTATATATAAGCTTGACATACTTGACAAGCTTATGGTATAGTTAAAAATGCGCTATTGTGGAAAGTTATGCCATGATTTCGCAGAAAAACAACGAAATAGAGTTGTTTTTCGGAGACTCTGCAAGTTATATGGGTAATAAAACCCAGCCATAAAAATAAATGAGGAGTGAAACGTCAATATGGAGAAAAACAGAATTCGTCCTATTAAAAGCGGAAAAAGTTCACGAATGAGTTATGCCCGACAGAAAGAAGTCGTTCAGATGCCTAACTTAATCGAAGTTCAGACAGATTCCTATAAGTGGTTTCTGGATGAAGGGTTAAATGAAGTGTTCGATGACATTTCCCCAATCACAGATTATAGCGGAAAGTTAAGTCTGGATTTTGTTGATTTTACTTTATGCAAGGAAGACGCAAAATATACAATTGATGAGTGTAAAGAACGTGATGCAACGTATGCTGCACCTTTGAAAGTAAAAGTAAGACTTCACAATAAAGAAACAGATGAGATCAATGAGCATGAAATCTTTATGGGAGATCTGCCGCTGATGACAAGAACTGGTACCTTTGTAATCAATGGTGCGGAACGTGTAATCGTCAGCCAGCTGGTTCGTTCCCCTGGTATTTATTATGCAATTGCACATGATAAATTAGGTAAAAAACTGTATTCAGCTACCGTAATCCCTAACCGTGGTGCGTGGCTGGAGTATGAGACGGATTCCAATGACGTTTTCTATGTACGTGTAGATAGAACAAGAAAGGTACCGATCACAGTGTTGATTCGTGCATTAGGAATCGGTACAAATCCAGAGATCATCGAACTCTTCGGAGAAGAGCCAAAGATCCTGGCAAGCTTTGAAAAGGATGCTGCTACGAACTATCAGGAAGGTCTTCTGGAATTATATAAGAAGATCCGTCCAGGTGAGCCTCTTGCAGTAGATAGTGCTGAGAGTCTGATCACAAGTATGTTCTTTGATCCAAGACGTTATGACCTTGCAAAGGTTGGACGTTACAAATTCAATAAGAAGCTTGCATTAAAGAACCGTATCAGCGGACAGGTCCTGGCAGAGGAAGTTGTAAGTCCTATGACAGGAGAAATTCTGGCAGAAGCAGGAACAAAGATTACAAGAGAGCTTGCTTCTACAATCCAGAACAACGCAGTTCCATATGTATGGATCAGTGTAGAAGAAACAGAAAGACCAATCAAGGTTCTTTCTAATATGATGGTAGATTTTGAAGCTGTAGTAGGCATCGATCCGGAAGAAGTAGGAGTGAACGAGCAGGTATACTATCCAGTACTTGCCGGAATCCTGGAAGAGACAGCCGGAGATATCGATGAGCTCAAAGATGCGATCAAGAGAGATATGCACGACCTGATTCCAAAGCATATTACAAAAGAAGATATCCTTGCTTCTATTAACTACAATATGCATCTGGAATATGGTATCGGAACTGATGATGATATCGACCACCTGGGTAACAGACGTATCCGTTCTGTAGGTGAGCTGCTTCAGAATCAGTACAGAATCGGTCTTTCCCGTCTGGAAAGAGTGGTTCGTGAAAGAATGACAACACAGGATATGGAGGGTGTTTCCCCGCAGTCCCTGATCAATATTAAACCAGTAACTGCAGCAGTAAAAGAGTTCTTCGGATCTTCACAGCTGTCACAGTTCATGGATCAGAACAACCCGCTTGGTGAGTTGACTCATAAGAGACGTCTGTCAGCATTAGGACCTGGTGGTCTGTCAAGAGACCGTGCCGGATTCGAGGTCCGAGATGTACACTACTCTCACTACGGAAGAATGTGTCCTGTAGAGACGCCTGAAGGACCTAACATTGGTCTGATCAACTCCCTTGCAAGTTATGCAAGAATCAATGAATATGGATTTATTGAAGCTCCATACCGTAAGATCAACCATGATGATCCTACAAACCCGGTAGTTACAGATGAAGTTGTATACATGACAGCAGATGAAGAAGATAACTATCATGTAGCACAGGCGAACGAACAGTTAGACGAAGAAGGACATTTTGTTCGTAAGAATGTATCTGGTCGTTACCGTGAAGAGACACAGGAATATGAAAGAAGAATGTTCGATTACATGGACGTATCTCCTAAGATGGTGTTCTCTGTGGCTACAGCCCTGATTCCATTCCTTCAGAATGACGATGCGAACCGTGCCCTGATGGGATCTAACATGCAGCGTCAGGCAGTACCTCTTCTGTTTACAGAAGCTCCTGCAGTAGGAACTGGTATGGAAGAAAAAGCAGCTGTTGACTCAGGTGTATGTGTAGTTGCTGAAGAAGGCGGAACAGTAGAACGTTCTACATCTACAGAAATTACAGTTCGTCAGGACGACGGAAAACTGAAAAAATACAAATTAACAAAATTCCAGAGAAGTAACCAGAGTAACTGCTATAACCAGAGACCAATCGTCTTCAAGGGCGACAGAGTAGAAAAAGGTGAGGTTATCGCAGACGGTCCATCTACATGCAATGGTGAACTTGGTCTTGGTAAGAACCCACTGATCGGATTCATGACATGGGAAGGTTACAACTACGAGGATGCCGTTCTGTTAAGTGAAAGACTGGTACAGGACGATGTATATACATCTATTCATATTGAAGAATATGAAGCAGAAGCGCGTGATACAAAACTTGGACCAGAAGAGATCACACGTGATATTCCAGGTGTTGGTGATGATGCACTGAAGAACCTGGATGAAAGAGGAATCATCCGTGTCGGAGCAGAAGTCCGTGCCGGAGATATCCTGGTAGGTAAGGTTACTCCTAAGGGAGAGACAGAGCTTACAGCCGAAGAAAGACTGCTTCGTGCAATCTTCGGAGAAAAAGCCCGTGAAGTAAGAGACACATCTCTTAAAGTACCTCACGGAGAATATGGTATCGTAGTAGATGCCAAAGTATTTACAAGAGAGAACGGCGACGAGATGTCACCGGGAGTAAACCAGTCAGTTCGTATCTACATCGCTCAGAAGAGAAAAATCTCTGTTGGTGATAAGATGGCCGGACGTCATGGTAACAAGGGTGTCGTTTCCCGTGTACTTCCAGTAGAAGATATGCCATTCCTTCCGAATGGACGTCCTCTGGATATCGTGCTGAACCCTCTGGGTGTGCCTTCACGTATGAACATCGGTCAGGTCCTGGAGATTCACCTGTCCCTGGCTGCAAAGGCACTTGGATTTAATATCGCAACTCCGGTATTCGACGGAGCAAACGAGATTGATATTATGGATACTCTTGATCTGGCTAATGACTATGTCAACTTAAGCTGGGAAGAGTTTGAAGCAAAACATAAAGAAGAACTTCTTCCGGAAGTACTGCAGTATCTGTCTGATAACAGAGAACACAGAAAACTCTGGAAAGGTGTTCCACTTTCAAGAGATGGTAAGGTTCGTCTTCGTGACGGACGTACAGGTGAGTACTTCGACAGCCCGGTAACAATCGGACACATGCATTACCTGAAACTGCACCACCTGGTAGACGACAAGATCCATGCACGTTCTACAGGTCCTTACTCACTGGTAACACAGCAGCCATTAGGTGGTAAGGCTCAGTTCGGTGGACAGCGTTTCGGAGAGATGGAGGTATGGGCACTGGAAGCTTATGGTGCATCATACACACTGCAGGAAATCCTGACTGTGAAGTCAGACGATGTAATCGGACGTGTGAAGACTTACGAAGCAATTATCAAGGGTGAGAATATTCCAGAGCCTGGAATTCCAGAATCATTCAAGGTATTGCTCAAAGAGTTACAGTCACTTGGACTGGACGTACGTGTTTTACGTGATGACAATACAGAAGTGGAGATTATGGAAACATCCGATATGGGAGAGACAGATTTCCGCTCACTGATTGAAGGAGATAGAAAATATCGCAATAATGACGAAGATGACTTTGGTAAACACGGATACACCAAACAGGAATTCCAGGGAGAAGAACTGGTTGATGTAGATGAAGAGCCAGAAGACGACTTCGATATGAACTTTGAAGAAAATGATGACTATGATTTCGGTGATTCATCTGACGATGAATAGGAAGGGGTCCAAAGTATGCCTGAAAATAACAAGGAACAAACTTATCAGCCAATGACTTTTGATGCAATCAAAATCGGGTTGGCGTCACCTGAAAAGATTCTGGAATGGTCTAAAGGAGAAGTTACAAAGCCAGAGACCATCAACTATAGAACCTTAAAACCAGAAAAAGACGGACTGTTCTGCGAAAAGATCTTCGGACCAAGCAAGGACTGGGAATGCCACTGTGGTAAGTACAAAAAGATCCGCTATAAAGGTGTGGTCTGCGACCGTTGTGGTGTTGAAGTAACAAAAGCAAGTGTACGTCGTGAGCGTATGGGGCATATTGCCCTTGCCGCTCCGGTGTCACATATCTGGTACTTCAAGGGAATTCCAAGCCGTATGGGACTGATCCTGGATCTGTCTCCAAGAACTCTGGAAAAGGTACTTTACTTCGCATCTTATATCGTACTGGATAAGGGCGAGTCAGACCTGATGTATAAGCAGGTATTATCCGAGGCTGAATATCAGGAAGCAAGAGAAAAATGGGGAAGCGCATTCCGTGTAGGAATGGGTGCTGAATCCATTAAAGAACTTCTTGAGAACATTGATCTTGAGAAAGAATACACAGAACTTTCAGAAGGTCTGAAAGGTGCAACAGGTCAGAAACGTGCAAGAATCGTAAAACGTCTGGAAGTTGTAGAAGCATTCCGTGAATCTGGAAACAAACCAGAGTGGATGATCATGACAAACATCCCGGTTATCCCGCCGGATCTTCGTCCAATGGTACAGCTGGATGGTGGACGTTTTGCAACATCTGACTTAAATGACCTGTACAGAAGAATTATCAACAGAAATAACCGTCTGAAACGTCTTCTTGAATTAGGCGCTCCAGACATCATCGTTAGAAACGAAAAGAGAATGCTTCAGGAAGCTGTTGATGCCCTGATCGACAACGGTCGTCGTGGACGTCCGGTAACAGGACCTGGTAACAGAGCTCTGAAATCTCTTTCTGACATGCTGAAAGGTAAGTCCGGACGTTTCCGTCAGAACCTGCTTGGTAAGCGTGTTGACTACTCTGGACGTTCCGTTATCGTCGTTGGACCGGAACTTAAGATTTATCAGTGTGGTCTGCCAAAAGAAATGGCAATCGAGCTGTTCAAGCCATTCGTTATGAAAGAACTGGTTCAGAACGGAACAGCACACAATATCAAAAACGCTAAGAAAATGGTAGAAAGACTTCAGCCAGAGGTATGGGATGTTCTGGAAGAAGTAATCAAAGAGCATCCGGTTATGCTGAACCGTGCCCCTACACTGCACAGACTTGGTATTCAGGCATTCGAGCCAATCCTTGTAGAAGGTAAGGCTATCAAGCTTCATCCACTGGTTTGTACAGCGTTCAATGCCGACTTCGACGGAGACCAGATGGCTGTCCATCTTCCACTTTCCGTAGAAGCACAGGCAGAGTGCCGATTCTTACTGCTGTCACCAAACAACTTACTGAAGCCATCTGATGGTGGTCCGGTAGCCGTTCCTTCACAGGATATGGTACTTGGTATCTACTATCTGACTCAGGAGCGTCCTGGTGCCAAGGGAGAAGGCATGATCTTCAAGAGCTTTAACGAAGCACTGCTTGCTTATGAGAACGCAGCAGTAACACTTCACTCACGTGTAAAAGTACGTGTATCTAAGAAGATGCCAGACGGAACAGTGAAGACTGGAACCGTAGAATCTACAGTCGGACGTTTCATGTTTAATGAAATTATTCCACAGGATCTTGGATTTGTAGATCGTGAAGTAGAAGGAAACGAACTGCTTCTGGAAGTTGATTTCCACGTAGGAAAGAAACAGCTGAAACAGATCCTTGAGAAAGTTATCAATACACATGGTGCAACTGCAACAGCAGAAGTACTTGACCATGTTAAGGCTATGGGGTATAAGCTTTCAACAAGAGCTGCCATGACTGTATCAATTTCTGACATGACTGTACCTCCACAGAAACCGGAGATGATCAAGAATGCTCAGGATACTGTAGATAAGATCACAAAGAACTTCAAACGTGGTCTCATCACAGAAGAAGAAAGATATAAAGAAGTCGTAGAGACATGGAAAGCAACTGACGATGCCCTTACAAAGGCACTGCTTGACGGTCTTGATAAATATAACAACATCTTCATGATGGCCGATTCCGGAGCCCGTGGATCTGACAAACAGATCAAACAGCTTGCTGGTATGCGGGGATTGATGGCTGATACAACAGGTCATACAATCGAGCTTCCTATCAAGTCAAACTTCCGTGAAGGTCTGGACGTACTGGAGTACTTCATGTCTGCACATGGAGCCAGAAAGGGTATGTCCGATACTGCTCTTCGTACAGCCGATTCAGGATACCTTACAAGACGTCTGGTAGACGTATCACAGGAACTGATCATCCACGAAGTGGATTGTGCAAAACCAGGAGCACCAATTCCGGGAATGTATGTAAAAGCATTCATGGATGGAAACGAAGTAATCGAAAGCTTACAGGATCGTATCACAGGACGTTATATCTGTGAGGATATCGTAGATAAAGACGGTAACGTTCTTGTAAAAGCAAACCATATGGTAACACCAAAGCGTGCAGAACTTGTGTGCAAGAAGGGTGTTGATAAGAATGGCGAGCCACTGACCCAGATTAAGATCCGTACAATTCTCACATGCCGTTCACATCGTGGTGTATGTGCAAAATGTTACGGAGCCAACATGGCAACTGGTGAGCCGGTACAGGTTGGTGAAGCTGTCGGAATTATCGCCGCACAGTCTATCGGAGAACCTGGTACACAGCTTACTATGAGAACCTTCCATAGTGGTGGTGTAGCCGGTGGAGATATCACACAGGGTCTTCCTCGTGTCGAGGAGCTTTTTGAGGCCAGAAAGCCTAAGGGACTTGCAATCATCACAGAGATCGCAGGAACTGCTAACTTAAATGACACCAAGAAGAAACGTGAGATCATCGTTACAAATAAAGAAACAGGAGAATCCAAAGCATATCTTATCCCTTACGGATCACGTATTAAGGTATCTGACGGGGCTGAACTGGAAGCCGGTGATGAACTGACAGAAGGTAGCGTTAACCCACACGATATCTTAAGAATCAAAGGACTCCGTGCTGTACAGGATTACATGATCCAGGAAGTACAGAGAGTTTACCGTCTGCAGGGTGTAGAAATCAACGATAAGCATATCGAGGTTATCGTTCGTCAGATGCTGAAGAAGATCCGTATTGAAGAGTCTGGAGATACAGAATTCCTTCCAGGAACAAACGTAGACAGACTTGAGTTCGAAGATGTGAACGAAGCACTTGAAGCAGAAGGAAAAGAACCTGCAACAGGTGAGCAGATTATCATGGGTATTACAAAAGCATCACTTGCTACAAACTCATTCCTGTCAGCAGCTTCATTCCAGGAGACAACAAAAGTCCTGACAGAAGCAGCTATCAAGGGAAAAGTTGACCCACTGGTAGGTCTGAAAGAAAATGTTATCATCGGTAAACATATCCCAGCCGGAACAGGTATGAGAAAATACCGTGACATCAAGCTGAACACAGAGATGGAAATGGAAGATGAGCTGGACTTTGATGATGATTTTGACTTCGACTTCGACGATGCAGATGATATGAATCAGGAGATTACTGTTGATGAAGGAACAGAAGAAGCTGTAGAAGAGACTGCAGAAGATACTGTTGCTGCAACATCTGAAGAAGAATAAAATATATAGAATATATACAAAAGAAGCTGTCAGTGTAGATTTACATCTGACAGCTTCTTTGTATACTCAGATATCCGTGAAAGAACAATAGAATAAATTGACTTTTATATTCAGAAAGTCTATAATAATTGTCAGTGAGAATCGGCGAAAAACAGTAACAGATTCTGTCAACATTTAAGAAAGGTTGGGTACTATTATGGATCAAGGTAAACTTACAAGAGTATTAAAATCAATGGAGGAGCATGAGATTCCACAGATGATCGTTTCTGACCCGGTTGCGATCTTCTATCTGACAGGAAAATGGATTTTCCCAGGAGAAAGACTTCTGGCACTTTATCTGAATGTGAACGGAAATCATAAGATGGTAATCAACAAATTATTCCCACAGGAGTCAGATCTTGGGGTAGATCTTATCTATTATGATGATATCGAAGATGGAGTAGAAATCTTAAGCAGATACGTAGACAAAGACAAAACTATGGGAATCGACAAGACATGGCCATCAAAATTCCTCATTCGTCTGCAGGAGTTAGGCGGAGGAAGCAAATTCGTAAACGGATCTCCGATCATCGATTACATCCGTATGGTAAAAGATGAAAAAGAAAAAGATCTGATGAGAAAATCTTCTAAGTTAAATGATATCGCTATGGACAAGATTATTCCGTGGGTAGCAAAAGGATTAACAGAGAAAGAATTAAATGCAAAGATGCGTGAGATCTACAAAGAACTTGGATGTGAAGACGTATCATTCGATCCAATCACAGCATATGGACATGGTGCTGCAGATCCACATCATGTAACAGATGATTCCAAAGGAAAACGTGGAGACTGCGTAATCCTTGATATCGGTGGCTTCAAAGACAATTATGCATCAGATATGACAAGAACTGTATTCATCGGTGAAGTATCTGACCGTGCAAGAGAAGTATATAATGTAGTATTAGAGGCTAACTTACGTGGTATTGCAGCTGCAAAACCAGGTAACAGAATGTGCGATGTTGACCTTGCTGCAAGAAATTATATCGAAGAAAAAGGATTCGGAGAATATTTCACACACAGAACAGGACACTCTATCGGACTGGAAGATCACGAGTTTGGTGATGTATCATCTGTTAACACAGATATTATCCAGGTTGGACAGTGCTTCTCGGTAGAACCAGGAATCTACCTTCCAGATGAGAACATTGGTGTTCGTATCGAGGACCTTGTACTTATTACAGAAGATGGATGCGAAGTACTGAACGATTATACAAAAGAACTGATTGTTGTACCAGAAGAGTAAAAAGAAATATAAAAATTTCTTAGAACATAGAAACGAAACAGTTAGTATTTTTTGTATGGAGTGCTAACGGTTGAGTTTTCTTGAAGGATACAGAATAAAACCCCACCTGTCTTAACTGATTTTACAAAGTTAAGACAGGCGGGGTTTTTATTGCCGTACGTTCAGAGGAAGCTGTTATAATCCAAGCTGATCCGCAATCGCACACATTTCTTCCAGACCGATATCAATCAAATCTTCCAGAGACAATCCGGTAAATTCAATTGCTTCCATATAGTCACGGTTAGCACCCTTGGCAAACCGGGCTTCGTTAAAACGTTTTAATACAGATTTGCGTTTTACGCTGGCAATCTTTTTGTCTGGGTATATCTGTGCTACCGCTTTTAAAAATCCGCTCATAGGATCTGCAGCAAGAAGTGCATACTGAATCTTGGTCTTTGCTTTCACACCGCTTTTTGGATTGTGAGCGCAGATCGCACCGAAGAGAACAGGATCATCAATTCCCTCTTTTTTCAAAATTTCAACCGAAGTCGGTCCATGCACACTTAAGTCGTGCTGCCAGTCACACTGTTCTTCATCAAGATCATGCAGGAGTCCTGCGATTCCCCAGTATTCTACATCGTCCGGAGCAAGACGTTTTGCAAGTCCCTTCATAATGGCTTCTACTGCCAGGGAGTGAGTGATGTAATGTTCGCCTTTCATATATTTTGTAAGGATTCCATATGCTTCTTCTCGTGTCATGATTCATACCTCCAATTTTATTATTTATATCATGATGTGAGTGTTAAAAGTAAATTTTGCCACGCACTGATGTACTTGGATTGCTTTAGTGTTAGGTTAAACCTATAATTCTTTGAATATTATTGCAGCAAATTATTAGGAATATTTTAACACATTAGCAAGGCAATGTGAAGATGTAAATACAACAGATATATTTCATAAAAATATTTCTGAATTTTAGTAATCATCCAATCTTGGCTGATGAGGCGTAATGACGGATTCTGCTTTCAGGATCTCTACGGAATGTATCGCATGTGTCAGGCAAGCATCCGGAGCGATACAAGCATCGGATTCCCAGGTGGTATTGTAAAATTCAGTAAATATCCGGTTCAAAATAATTTTGTTAGGAATACAGATATTATAATCTGGTGTGTTTTTCTTAAGTCTCAGATAAGAAAAGTCATCTGCAAGAAACAGAGTTGGCCGTGGTATATGCTGATAATCAGACAAAAGACCATTTGGCAGAATCTTAAGCTGCAGGGAATCTGAGATTTCGTGCAAATGCTTCAGGTGCTTCAGATAACGCAGACGCTGATCTGGTGTAAGGTGGATTCTGTACCCGTAAAAATCCAGTTCACCGGTAACCGTAAAGTCTGTAAATACAGAGACATAGATTAAGGCTCTGACAGGAGTTGCTGCCAGAATCTGCGCAGTGATTGCATGCATTTTTTCAAGAGCGGTACGATTAATTTTTCCAATTTCGGATACATATTTATCCACCAGTTCACGGTGAAGGTCTGATGGAAGAAAATGCTCCGTAAAATGTCCACATAGACAAGCCGGACTCTGAGCAAAGAGAGAATGCTCGTATTCGTAGGTGCGGATCATCTCGGGAATGGAGCTTCTGCGGATAAGTAATGCTTCTTTGCTGCAAAGAAGACGGAGTTTATAATAAAGTTCTGTTGACAGAGACGAATCCTCAATCGTTGTAACAGCAAGACAGTGGCTCTGATCCACTAGCATGCCGGACAGGGAGTAGATATCCTTGATAGCAAATACCATTTTTCTCTGAGCCTGCGTTCCACAATAGAGATTAAAATCAATATTTGAAAGGTTGGAAAGCAGGTTCATCAAAAATCCAGCAGTATATATTGGATCCAGACTTGTTGATTCCAGATCGATCATCAGGGAAAAATGTACACCCGGAAGCACCAGCCCTCTGTCATTATGCATACTGTTAAACTCTGCAATCAGAAGTTGATAATTCGTGTCTACATTTAGAATATCAACCATTGCATATACATTCAGAGACTGTACTTTACGGAGCGCAGGATGCTTCATCTTGAATATAAACTGATCCAGTGTCAACTCCGGATAATAGGAAATTTTGGTTGCTACCTCAGCTCCGGTAGTGGTCTGGAGTTCTTTTACATAGCTGTATTCCGATTCCAGATGGTCATAGATTGCAGGCTGCAGATCGGAAATATCCGGTACCTGATACTCGTCTAAAAAAGTTCTTACATTATCATCAGTAAGAGAATCGACGATACACTGACTGATATTCTGTAAGATAGTTTCGTGGTTCTTTTCGGTTGGAAGCAGCTTGCCGCTGATCCATTTACTAATATAAGATTCATCGTATTGTACGGCTTTGGCAAGTACGTAATTTTTTAAATTTGCCATAGAAGTCAGGTGCTCTAAAAGCACGCTGAAACGGTTCTTTTCTTTCATATAATATAATGCCCCCTCTGATACCATATAACTTAGTGTACTTTAAGGATAATAAGAAAACAAGTGAGAGGAAGTATAAAAATGCAAGAAAATCATAGAAATAAGCAAAATTGCCTCCTGAAAAGATGAAAAAATCTTGAAAAACTTGATTCAAGTGAATCAATATGCAGAAATTACCAATTCTATTGAGGATTAAAAACTTCCGTGATAGAATACGAAACATATTTACGAATAAAAATTTTCATTTAACAAGGAGAAAAGAAGAAATGGAAAGTACAGGAATAAAGTTAACAGGAAAAGCAAGTATTGACAAACCGTGGTTAAAATTCTATCCGGAAGAACTCCGTAATATGGAGACACCGGTAATTACAGTTGAAAAATTCTTAAGAGCAAAGAACCCAGATGAGAACAAAATCGCATTTGAATATTACGGAAATAAGATCACATGGAAGGAATTATGGGAAGAAGTTGACAAAGCAGCTAAGTCTTTAAAAGTTCTTGGATTTGGCGAAGGAAACAGAATCCCGTTATTCTTACAGACAGTTCCGGCACATTATATTCTTCTGCTCGCAGCAGAAAGAATCGGTGCAGCAATCATCTGTAGAGATGATATTCCGGAAGAATTATGCTTTGCAATCAGAAAGTCAAAATCAGAGACAGCATTTGTCATGGATTATACATCAAAGGCAGATGAAGAATTGTTCCGTAAAACAACACCGATGACCCGTATGATAAAGATTTCTCCGTATGACTATGCAGACAGAGATGCGGTACCAGATTATGTAGAAAAAGAGATTGCTTCCAGATATGTGGATGAGACAGAGACAACAGAAGGCGATCTTACATGGGACGAATTTCTGGCACTTGGAAAAGGTTATACAGAAGATTATATGGCACCGGAGGATGCAAACAGAGCAGTATTTGGAGCTTACACAAGTGGCTCTACAGGAATCTCCAAACTGGTTATTCATTCATCTTCTAATATAGTAGCAATTGCATTCCAGATGTCTATCTTTATCCCACCATCAGATGTACAGGAGAGATGGTGGCTGCCAATCTTGCCACCGGCACTGATCGCAGTTACAGTATCCATGACGATCTTCCCATTGTCAGCAGGACTGATTATGGTACTGGATCCGTTCTGCCCGCTGGAAGATATTGATATCGCGTTCATGGAGCAGAAGCCAAACTTCTGGGCACTGGTTCCGATGCTGTGTGAGATCCTCATGAAGAGTGACAGAATTCCGGAAGATTATGATATGTCTCACTTAAGAACCCTGGGAACAGGTGCAGAGGCAATGAACGAAAGAAAGACACAGGAAGTAGAAGCATTCTTCCACAAACATAACGTACAGGCAACGTTAAGTGCAGGTTATGGACAGAGTGAAGGATGTTCTAACTTTACACTGCCGAATCCAATGTTCCCGTTGGTAGATGGCTGCGTAGGTATGCCAATGCCTGCAACCACTATGGCAGTATTCTCGGATGATCTGGAAGAGATGAACTACGGAGAAATCGGAGAATTATGTATGACAGGTCCGGCTATGATGCTTCATTATGCAGGATGGAGAGGTACTGAACTTACAGAAAAAGCACTGATCAATCATCCAGATGGAAAATGCTGGTTACATACAGGCGATAAGGCTTACATCAATGAGCACGGAATTGTATATATCCTTGGACGTGGAACAACCGAGCGTTTCGGTGGCGGAGAGCTTTATATGATGAGAATGGAGACAAAGGCAGTACGTGTGGCTGGTGTAGAAGATGGATTCTTCTGTTTTGTACCAGATGATGAGCATGAAGGATATGTCCTTCCATACTTCTTTGTAATTCCTGATGGAACAAAGAGTCTGGATGAAATTAAAGCAGGATTAAAAGAAGCACTGGAAGATTATGAATATCCGGTAGAGATCCGTGTGATCAAAGAAAGACCATTCTTCCACTTTAAGACAAACAGAAAAGAACTGACAGCGGCAATCATGGAAGAGAAGAAAGCAAATAAGAAAGATACATCTGTTGCATAAGTATACAGATAATTTAACTAAATCAAGTAGCTGAACGGATGGTAAATATCCGCCTGACTAAGAATATAAAAGAATGCCCCGTATTTTGAATGATGTTAAAATACGGGGAAGTTTTATATCATCATGCTTTCAGAAAAAGCTGCTGGTGTCTGGTTCTTTACATTAATAAAATATAGAAGAAAAGTACCTGATGACAGATTCCGGGTATTACGACAGCTAATAAACAGAAAAGAAAATACAGGAATCTTCACAGTTTGTTTATGTAAGAAAACATGAGTAATTCTTGAATAAAACGATTAACAGTGGTATATTAGAACTGACACCAAGTAACTATTTTATATGCAAGGATATATGCAAAAAAGTGATTACATCAGCATATAGATAGGGAGGAGTATAAATATAAAATAAAGAAACGAGGTGGTCTGAGGAAAAAGGGGCAAATAATGTTAAGTATCTAATTCAAACACAAAAGAAAGGGTAGACATTATGAAAAAGAGAAGTAAAAAGCTTTTGAGCTTGTTCCTCTCTGCGATGATGGTATTCAGTGTGGTACCTGCAGTAGCTTATGCAGAACCAGCAGCAGAAGAAACCACAGCTGAACAGACAGCAGATCAGGAAGACAACACAGAAGCAGCGCAGGATGATGCCGATGCTGACACAGCAGAAGCAACTGCAAAAGAGACGGACAAAGATTCGTCAAAGACAGAAACAGCAACAAATAATGATGTTGCTACACAGGCAGAAAATAATGAGAATAAGGTAACTGTTTCAGGTATTACAATACAGACACCAACGGTCGAATTCAAAGGTGCAAATGCTGCAGTAGCAGAAGCACTCACCAAGAATGTAAAGATCGATGAAACAGATCCGGCGATCAAGGGATTACGTAAAGAACTTGAAAGCCTGGAAATCGTAGGCGGCGAGGCTGGAATTGAAGATAATGTCAGCATGATTGCCACATATGATGCAGAAGAAACAAAGAATGCATTATCAGAAGACCAGATCAATACTGTAGTAGCTATGTATCAGCAGTATCTGAACCAGTGGTCAGCCAATGCAAATGTATTAGGAGTACAGAATCCATTCTTCAGAACATTCAATGATAAAAAGGATGATTTGGGAATTCTTGGAGAAATGCTTGCGCTGGCTGGAAAGAGCGTTGATGATGTCAGAACGGGAAAATATAGTTATGACGATCTGACAGGTATGATCATTAACTTCACATATGGTGATAAACTTGGTATTCAGTATTATGGTAAAGATGTTACAGATGCAAGAGATGAAGTCCTTGATGCAGTAGAAAAATCGGGTGCTAAGACAGATGCTCAGAAGCTGCTAGTAATCAATGACTGGCTTGCACACAAGAATACATTTGACATGGGTTATATCATGAACTCTGATAAAGAAGAGGATGAGAAGCCGATGATCGCAGAGACACCTACAAAACAGGAACATTATGATGATGTATATAATGTAATCTATCAGGTGTATGAGCCACAGATTAAGGCAAACTTCCATGATCAGATTTTTGCGGGAATCGAAGATAATCTGCGTCAGCAATTCTATGAGAATGCAATTCAGAATGCAGTATATCAGCAGGTTCTTGGAAAAGATGAAAGTGAAGCTACTGATGAAGAAAAGAGTGCTGCACAGGATCAGGCAAAAGCATATGTAGAGAAGAACAAAGATGCAATCGATGAAGATCCAGATGGATTTGCAAGAGAAAACTTTGGCGATGATGCAGCAGATCAGTTAAAAGAGCAGGCTGATGCATTTATTAAAAATGCAGAAGAAAACGGTGTTGAAGTTCAGGAAGGCGTAACAATGACAGTTGAACAGCTGACCCAGAACTCAATGGCCAATGATAAGATCGTCGACCTCGACGGCGATGGAACCAATGATACCACAGCAAACGATGCAATTCCGGTTTATGCAAAACAGGCTGCATCAGGCATGACAGATGGTGTTATTAATTACTGGGAGGGTTCTCAGTTTGGAGCACTTGGAATGGGTACATCTGTATGTCTTGGATATTCCAAAGCATATTCTTACTTTGTACAGTGCCTGAATAAAGATGTATATCTGAAGACACCAAGCAAGGGATTTGACAGTAAGACAACTGTAACACAGGACGACGGAACAACTGCACAGGTATGTGATAACTGGAAATCAGCAGAAGATCTGTATTACGACAAAGATGGTAATATTGACATTGATGCCGGATATACAGTTGACCTTGTAAGAATTTCGTTCCAGTCAGAAGTTACAATGTTTGGACATACAGAGGATAACTTTGCATCTGACCATTACTGGAATGCAGTAAAGGTAAATGGCAAGTGGTACTATGTTGATCCATGTTATACAGACGTATACACAGAAGTTATGAGCCGTGACCGTGTAGAGACAGATGGCGATATGAGCCATGCATTCTTCCTGTTTAGTCATGACAGCACAGAAAGCCTGTATAGCGGAAATTACAGTGAAATCAAAACTCTTTATAAGAGTGCGGCAACAGATAAGTCTTATGAGACAGCATGGATGTCACGTGCAGCAAGTAATGTATACACAGATGGAACATATGCATATTATCTGTATGATTCAACAGACTTGTTCTCAAGAGCAAGCAGCATGTCAAGTCAGAGTTCAACAGAGTATAAGTTAGTTCGTCATAAACTGACAGATACAGATGGAACAGATGGTGACAACGATTATGAGACACTGATCAACTTCACTGATAAAGAAAATGAAGATGATGACGATACATTCGTAAGTGTACTGAATAAAGACGGAAAACTGGAAAAGAATGCAGCTCTTACAAAACTGTATGCACAGTTCTTAGACGAGCAGAGTATTTATCCATCTATTGGTCTTACAGCAGCACTTTATAATGGTAAGATTTACTTTAACGTATCTAACGATATTATGTCTTATGACCTTACAAGTGGAGAGGTTGCAACTGTAAAAGAATACAATACAGTATCAGCAACAAGAGATAAGACAAATGTATTTGGTGGTATGGCATTCACAACTGTAGCAGATGAAAAGAATGCAGACTTCACAGTTAAGAACCACCCAATCGCAGGATTGACAATCAAAGAAGATGGAACTATGGTTGTTTCTATCGCTACAAACTTTGCGTTCATCTCTGGAAAGAGCAGTATGACAGATCATTCAAGCTATGGATATGAATACGAAGAGACAGATTATAATCCAAACTATACAAACTACAAGAAATACGCAAGCATCATGGGAAATCAGCCAAATGACAATGATGAGTTCATGTGGTCAGCAAACTTTGTTGATAAAGTAAGTATGAAGACACTTACAGGTGACTCTCATAGTTATGAAAAAGTTTCTGTACCGGCAACTTGCGGACGTAATGCTTTTACAGAAGAGCGTTGTTCTGACTGTGGTCTGATTAAAGCAGATACACGCAAAGAACAGAAAGATACAGCTCATGAACATCATTATATTAAATTCCATGAAGTATATTACACAACTTCCGATGATGGAAAGACTAACGAAGCAGACAACTACGTTTGCCCAGAGTGCGGAGCTTGTATTACAGAACCAGTAAAATCCCAGTATGAACAGGCAAATACAAACTACGAAAAGAGAAAGAAAATCTGGGATGCAGCTCAGGAAAATGCAAAAGAAGGACATAATTACACAGTAACAGATGGTACATGGAGTGATGACAACTCAAGTGTTACATTCCAGAATCTGAGATGTGAATCTTGTTACGAGCAGAAAGATAAGCTTGACTGCTTACTTAGCTCAGATACAAATGAAACAAACAAAGCAAACTATGATTCTATCGACAAAGCACTTTCTGAGAAAGTGACAGCTAAGGCAGAACTTGTAAGTCACACAGGAACTTGTGATAAAGGCGTGACAGCAAACTACAAGGCAACTGGTAAAACAGACGACGGAATCCGTTACACAGCAACAACAAGCAAAACAACAGAAGCTGGTAAGCATCAGTATACAGGTAAATTCAACTGGAAAGAAAAAGAAGATGCAGACGGCAAAGGCACAGGCGAATACACAGCAACCGTATCTGACGTGAAGTGTAGTGTCTGCGGTGACGAGCCAAAAGACGACCAGATTACTGTAACAGTTGCAAAAGATGAAAAGGCCAGCGTAGCAGCAACCTGTGAAGCGGCTGGTAAAGATGTCTGGACAGCAACCGTATCTGTAAAAGATGGAGACAATGAAGTTGGAACTCTTGAAGATACAAAAGAAGTTGAGTTAAAAGCTCTTGGCCATAAATATAGTGAACCAGAATTTACATGGACAAAGGGTGACAACAATACTTATACAGTAAAAGCAAAACGTACATGCAAAAACGATGCATCTCATGTAGAAGAAGTTGATGCAAAAGTAACAGAGAAGACAGATGGAGCAAGCTGTACAGAAGCAGGAAAGATTACTTACACAGCAACAGCAACATTTGACGGAAAAGATTATACAGATACAAAGACAGAAAACGTGGATGCTCTTGGCCACAATTATGGTGAACCAGAGTGGAAATGGTCTAAGAACGAAGAAGATGGAACATGGACAGCTGTAGCAGTATTTACATGTACAAGATGTAAAGATGAGCAGCAGGAAGTTGGAAAAGTTACATCTGAAAGAACAGAACCTACCTGTGAAGAAAAAGGTAAGGTTGTATACACAGCAAAAGCTACTTTCGAAGGTAAAGAATATACTGGAACAAAGACTGTAGAACTGAAGGCTAAGGGACACAGCTACGGAGATCCAACATTCAACTGGACAAAGGGTGACAATAACACATACACAGCAACAGCTACATTTACATGTAAGAATGATGCATCTCATGTTGAGACTGTTGACGCTAAGGTAACAGAGAAGACAGATGGAGCAAGCTGTACAGAAGCAGGAAAGATCACATATACAGCAACAGTAACATTTGACGGAAAAGACTATACAGATACTAAGACAGAAAACGTTGAAGCACTTGGACATGACTATAAAGTCTCAGATAAAGATGGATGGAAATGGACAGCAGATAAAGAGAAAGGATATACAGCAGTTGCAACATTCAAGTGCAGCCGTTGTGGAGATTCTCATAAGGAAGAAGCAGTTGTTACGAAGGAAGAAAAGAACGGACAGATCATCTACACAGCAAATGCTGAGTACACAGATGCAAATGGCAAGAAGTTCACAGCAACAGCTACAAAGAATGCAAAAATGTCTGTATCTTACATGGTTCACCGTCAGGATTTAGATTGGGAAACTGATTGGAAGAAAGACGGCGAAGAATCAGGAACTGTTGGACAGTCTAAGAGATTAGAGGCTATTAGAATCAAATTACCAGATGGTGTATCAGGATCTATCGAATATCGTACACATGTACAGGATCTCGGATGGGAAAAGACATGGAGTAAAGATGGAGAAGAATCCGGTACAGAAGGACAGTCAAAGAGGCTGGAAGCAATCCAAATCAGACTGACAGGTGAGGTTGCAGAAAATTATGACGTATACTATAGTGTACATGCTCAGGATTTCGGATGGCTCGGATGGGCTAAGAACGGAGAAGAAGCGGGAACATCTGGTTACGGATACAGACTGGAAGCAATCAAAATCCAGCTTGTTGCCAAAGGTGACAAAGCGCCTGCAAGCGATAAAGAAGCTATGGAATCAAGACTCGTAGGATACCAGACACATGTACAGGACTATGGTACTCAGAAATATGTATATGATGGCGCTATGGCAGGTACAGAAGGCGAAGCAAAACGTATGGAATCTATCCGGATGTTGCTTCCATCTTCCGCAAACAGTGCAATCCAGTACAGATCTCATGTACAGGATTATGGATGGGAGAAGAACTGGGCATCTAATGGAGCATTATCGGGAACAACAGGTAAGTCAAAGAGACTGGAAGCAATCCAGATTAAGCTGTCTGGTGATGCAGCAGAAAAGTATGATGTATATTACAGAGTACATGCTCAGGATTATGGATGGCTTGGATGGGCTAAGAATGGTGAATCTTCAGGAACAGAAGGACATTCAAAACGTCTTGAGGCAATTGAAGTACGTCTGATTCCAAAGGGAACAACTCCAAACCTTCCAACATCAGCAAATGCAAAAACGTTTATTAAATAATGTTTGAATCTGTTATCTGGTTAGTGACAGTGTAGAATGCGAAGAAGCAAGGTATAATGCAAAAAGTTATACCTTGCTTTTTGATTGATGTGCGTTCGGAAGAAGCTGTCAGTGGCAACATCTGTAGATAATGAAAAATGCCGAAAGTTATAAATGGAAGATTTGTAAATGTTGTATGAAAATCTTTAAATTTAAAATAGAGAAAGACACAAAATGTTCACAAAAGGTTGAAAAAAAAGAAAAATATGGTATGATAAAGACTAGAACTGAAAATTATTATTAATAGGGGGAAACGAAAGTGAAGAAAAGAACGTTAACCAAAGCAATTGTACTTTCACTTGCTACTACTCTTACTGTAGGAACAGCAACTGTAAGTACATACGCAGCTGATACAAGCGCTGTCAGCAGCACATTATCTAACGTATCAATTCCATCTATCTCAGGATACAGCATTGGCAATTCATCATTAGACTCACAGGCAAAAGCAGCCCTGAAGTCAAAAGCAACAGAGATTATGAACAGTGGTAAGTACGTAGATGCAACAAAGAGCACTTATGTTAAATTCAACGGAAGTCCAGTTCAGAAAGTAACTTATGATGGAAATGCACATGGATTATCAGCAGAAATCCGTGCAACAATCGGAAGCGCAAAAGTAGCAGATGCTAACATGTTCTATGTAGGTGCTACAGAGGCTGGTACATATTATGCATCCGCTCAGGCTCCGACACAGCCGGGATTCTATTATGTTGCAGCATACTATGTTGGAAGCGACGAGTATTATCCAATTATTGCATATGGTATTATTGTGATTGAGCCGGCAAAGACTCCGGACAAGCCGGATGTAGATCCGGATCCGACACCAACACCAGATCCGACACCGACACCAGACCCAACACCGGATCCAACACCAACACCAGATCCGACACCGACACCAGACCCAACACCGGATCCAACACCAACACCAGATCCGACACCGACACCGGATCCGACACCAACACCAGATCCGACACCAAGACCGGATTCAAAAGATAATAAGACAACAGACAACAATAAGAACAATACAGCAAATAATAAGAACACATCTGCTACAAAGACAAGCACAACAGCTAAAAAAGCTGATGCAGCACAGCAGAAGAAAGCTCCTAAGACAGCTGATACAGCAAACTATGTATGGTACATGGTTACATTACTTGCAGCTGGTGTAATTAGCGCAGCAATTCTTATGATGAGAAAAAGAAGAAAATAATACAACGGATTAATTGATTCGAAGTATTAACCGGACAAATGAGGTAAACTTGTTTGTCCGGTTTTTTTCGTATAACAGGAGTGTATTTGCACATATGCGTACTTTTTTTGCCACTTTTGCTTGAAGTTAAGTCCAATAACAACTATAATAGGTTCAGTTACTTGATAATGGAATGACTAAAAAAATATTATAATTTTAGGAGAATACATATGGGAAGATATTTTGGAACGGATGGTTTCCGTGGAGAAGCTAACAACAACTTAACAGCAGATCATGCATACAAGATTGGAAGATTTCTTGGATGGTATTATGGAGAAGTGAAGCGTCAAAGTGGTGACGAGACACCGGCACGTATTGTAATTGGTAAGGATACAAGACGTTCCAGCTACATGTTCGAATATACGCTGGTTGGCGGACTGGTAGCCTCCGGAGCAGATGCTTATCTTCTGCATGTTACAACAACTCCATCTGTAGCATATGTCGCAAGAACAGATGAGTTTGACTGTGGAATTATGATCTCTGCAAGTCACAACCCATACTATGATAATGGTATCAAACTGATCAATGGTAATGGAGAAAAGATGGATGAAGGAACCATCGCATTGGTGGAAGATTATCTGGATGGAAAGCTCGAAGTATTCGGAGAAAAATACGAAGAGATTCCATTTGCACACACATCCAAGATCGGACGTACCGTTGATTATGTATCAGGAAGAAACAGATATATCGGTTACCTGATTTCTCTTGGCCTCTATTCATTCAAGGGAATGAAAGTTGGTCTGGACTGCGCAAACGGAAGTTCATGGAACCTTGCAAAGTCAGTATTTGATGCACTTGGCGCCAAGACTTATGTGATCAATGCAGAGCCTGATGGAACAAACATTAATAACAATGCCGGCTCTACCCACATCGGCGGACTTCAGAAGTTCGTAGTGGAAAATGGACTGGACGTTGGATTTGCGTATGACGGAGATGCCGACAGATGTCTGTGTGTGGATGAAAAAGGTAATCTGGTGGATGGAGATGCAATCCTCTATATCTATGGAAAATACATGAAAGAACGTGGCAAACTGGAGAATAATACAGTTGTTACTACAGTTATGTCTAACTTTGGATTATACAAAGCATTTGACGAAGCCGGAATTGGTTATGCGAAGACAGCTGTCGGAGATAAATATGTATATGAATATATGACAAAGAATGGCTGTATTCTCGGTGGAGAACAGTCAGGACACATCATTTTCTCAAAATATGCTTCCACAGGAGACGGTATCCTTACCAGTCTTAAGATGATGGAAGTTATGATGGCAAGAAAGAAAAAGATGAGTGAACTGATGGAAGGCCTGCACATTTACCCACAGGTACTGGAAAATGTACGTGTGACAGATAAGAAGGCAGCACAGGACGACGCAGACGTACAGGCTGCAGTAAAAGCCGTTACAGAAGCGCTTGGAGATACCGGACGTATTCTGGTTCGTGAATCCGGAACAGAACCGCTTCTTCGTGTAATGGTGGAAGCAGAGACAGAAGAAGTCTGCAAAAAGTATGTAGATCAGGTTGTTGATGTGGTTAACAAGAAAGGCTATGCAGTAAAATAGCAATATAGAATGCAAATATTGGAAAGGTTTCTGTTGTTTGCACAGTGTGTGAACAGCAGCACAAAAGGATAAAGAAAGAGTACACTATAGTATAAGAAGACAGGAGAACGAATTTTATGTGTGGAATTGTAGGATTTACAGGTAATCATCAGGCGGCACCGGTCTTACTGGACGGATTGTCAAAACTGGAATATCGTGGTTATGACTCTGCCGGAATTGCGGTAAGGGACGGAGAAAAAGATGTAGAAGTCATCAAGGCAAAAGGAAGACTGAAAGTTCTTGCAGAAAAGACCAGTGATGGAGAAGCTGTAAAAGGAACTTGCGGTATCGGACATACAAGATGGGCAACACATGGAGAGCCATCTGAGAACAATGCACATCCACATACCAGTGATGATGGAAATGTAGTGGCAGTTCATAATGGAATTATTGAAAATTATCAGGAACTGAAGGATAAGCTTGTACGTAAAGGATATACATTCTATTCAGAGACAGATACGGAAGTTGCTGTAAAACTTGTAGATTACTATTATAAAAAATACGAAGGAACACCGGTAGATGCAATCAATCATGCACTGGTCCGTATCCGTGGTTCTTATGCACTTGCCATGATGTTCAGAGATTATCCGGAAGAAATTTATGTGGCAAGAAAAGACAGCCCGATGATTCTTGGTGTTGCAAATGGAGAGTCTTATATCGGTTCAGATGTACCGGCAATTTTAAAATATACAAGAGAAGTATATTATATCGGCAACCAGGAGATGGCACGTGTCCGCAAAGGTGAGATTACGTTCTACAACCTGGACGGTGAAGAGATTGAAAAAGAATTAAAGACGATCGAATGGGATGCAGAAGCAGCAGAAAAAGCAGGTTACGAGCATTTCATGATCAAAGAGATCCACGAGCAGCCAAAAGCAGTTGCAGACACACTGAACTCAGTGGTAAAAGAGGGTGTGATCGATCTTTCGGAAGTAGGACTTTCAGAGGAAGAGATAAAGGGAATCAGCCAGATCTATATTGTGGCGTGTGGTTCGGCATACCATGTAGGCGTTGCGGCACAGTA
This sequence comes from Dorea sp., assembly GCF_977044405.1. Classification (NCBI taxonomy): domain Bacteria; kingdom Bacillati; phylum Bacillota; class Clostridia; order Lachnospirales; family Lachnospiraceae; genus Dorea; species Dorea sp. The sequence goes on along the minus strand of NZ_CDRRQK010000004.1, from coordinate 8,921 downwards.
TGTACTGGAAGACCTTGCAAGAATTCCTGTCCGCGTAGAGCTGGCATCAGAATTCCGTTACCGTAATCCGATCTTAGATCCAAATGGTCTGGTGATCATTATCAGCCAGTCCGGAGAGACTGCAGACAGTCTGGCTGCACTTAGAGAGTCTAAGAAACAGGGTGTTAAGACACTTGGTATTGTAAATGTGATCGGCTCATCTATCGCAAGAGAGGCAGATAATGTATTCTATACACTGGCAGGACCTGAAATTGCTGTTGCAACTACAAAAGCATACAGCACACAGCTGATTGCGTCTTATGTACTGGCAATCCAGTTTGCGAAGATCAGAGAACAGATCACAGAAGAACAGTACACAGGATATATTGAAGAATTAAAGACAATTCCGGATAAGATCAGCAGAATTATTGAAGATAAAGAACGACTTCAGTGGTTTGCGTCAAAGCAGGTAAATGCAAAAGATATTTTCTTTATCGGACGTGGCATTGATTATGCGATTTCATTAGAGGGAAGTCTTAAGATGAAGGAAATCAGTTACATTCATTCCGAAGCATATGCTGCGGGAGAGTTAAAACATGGAACCATCTCTCTGATTGAAGATGGTACACTCGTAATTGGTGTCCTGACCCAGCCGGAGTTATACGAAAAGACATTGAGTAATATGGTAGAATGTAAGAGCCGTGGGGCATATCTTATGGGACTTACAACATTTGGACATTATAATATTGAGGAAAATTCAGATTTTTCTGTATACATTCCGAAGACAGATCCTCACTTTGCAACATCGCTGGCAGTTATTCCACTGCAGTTGCTTGGATACTATGTATCTGTAGCAAAGGGACTGGATGTAGATAAACCGAGAAACCTTGCGAAGAGTGTTACAGTAGAATAATGCAGGAATGTGAATGAAAATATAGGTCATTTATGATTGTGTAATAAGAGAATATTAAGACATTCTGGAATGAAAATTAGAAAATAAAAAGCTGTGTTACAACAGATTATGTCGAATTGGCATTGTTTGTAACACAGCTTTTTGAATATCTTGTATGTGGAAGAAGCTACCGGTGATAAAGTTGGAGTAAAGTTTAAGAAATGTTTCATAGAAGAATGCGGAAAATTGTGCTATACTGAATCTAACCGTGAAAAAGACAAATGAACAAAGGAGAAAAAGGATTATGAAAACAGCATTAGTCATCATGGCTGCGGGAATGGGTTCTCGTTTTGGTGGTGGAATTAAGCAGTTGGAACCAGTTGGACCAAATGGGGAGATTATTATGGATTATTCAATCCATGATGCAATTGAAGCTGGATTCAATAAAGTTGTATTTATTATTCGTAAAGATATCAAAGATGCGTTTCACGATGCAATCGGAAAACGTATCGAAGGAATCTGTAATGAGCTTGGTGTAGAATTTGCATATGCATATCAGGAACTGGATGATCTTCCGGAAGGAATCGAAAAACCGGCAGACAGAAGCAAACCATGGGGAACAGGACAGGCAGTACTGGTATGTAAAGACATTATTAAAGAACCATTTGTAGTGATCAACGCAGACGATTATTACGGAAAAGAAGCATTTGTAAAGATTCATGAATTCCTGGTTAGTAATTATACACCGGAAAAAGCAGAGGAACTCTGCATGGCAGGATTCATTCTTGGCAATACTTTAAGTGATAACGGAACTGTTACAAGAGGAATCTGTGCAATTGATGAAAATGAATATCTGACAGATGTTGTTGAGACATACGAGATTAAAAAGACAGAAGACGGAGCAGAGTCTCAGGGCAATAAAATCGATGTAAACTCACATGTATCTATGAATATGTGGGGACTGACTCCTGAATTTGTAGGACTTCTGGAAGAGGGATTTGTAGAGTTCTTTGAAAATATTAAAGGAGACGAAGCAAAAGAATTAAAAGGAGAGTACCTGCTTCCAATCTATATTGACGAACTCCTGAAAAAAGGAAAAGTAAGTGTTAAACTTCTGGAGACACAGGATAAATGGTTTGGCGTCACATACAAAGAAGACAAACCGGTTGTGGTAGAGTCATTTGCAAAACTGATTGCAGAGGGTGTATACAAAAATGATCTGTTTTCAGACCTGCAGGCGTAATAACTGAGGAAGGATATATAGGATTGGTGTTTACGGATATAAATGATCTGTATTGAAGATCACAGTCTATGATCTGAAAAATAATAAAGGATTAAGATAAAAAGAATATGACAGGAAATAGGATCAAAAGAAAGAAAGCGGGAATCATCTGGCTGACTATTACAATCATTTGGATGGTAGTGATTTTTTCTTTCTCTGCAAGAGAAGCGGATGAATCGGCGGCAATGAGTCATTCGGTTGGAAAAGAGATAGGACGGCTTGTAATCCCGGAATTTAGATCCTGGTCAGAAGATAAGCAGGAGCAATTTGCGGAAAAAATTGATTTTCCGGTACGCAAATGTGCACATGCATCAGAATACGCAGTCCTTGGTGTATTGATACTGGGGACTGCGTACTCATTTTCAGAAGACCAGAAGAAAAAAACGGTACTTCTTAGCTGGGGGGTGGCAACCTTGTATGCAGCAACGGATGAATTTCATCAGTTGTTTGTACCGGGGCGGAGCTGCCAGTTCAGGGATGTCTGTATTGACAGTGCCGGGGCATTGACCGGGGTTCTTCTATTTAGCTTGATAAAGCACAAAATTGAAAAATCCAGTGAAAAGAAAAAAACATGTAAAATCTAGAAGAAAAGTGGCAAAAAACGTGATAAATCAAGGAAAATCCCTTGACAAGAGCCGGGATTCGTACTAAACTAATCAAGCGTGCACAGGACAACTTTGTTTTGATGTGCGACTATTCACAAGATGAATAAGCAACTTATTATAATCGTAGGAGGTGAAAGAAATGCCAACATTTAACCAGTTAGTAAAAAAAGGACGTCAGACATCTGTAAAGAAGTCTACAGCACCAGCACTTCAGAAAGGATACAACTCTTTAAAGAAGAGAAGTACAAATACTTCTGCACCACAGAAGAGAGGTGTTTGTACAGCTGTTAAGACTGCTACACCTAAGAAACCTAACTCAGCTCTTAGAAAGATCGCCAGAGTACGTCTGTCTAACGGAATCGAAGTAACAAGCTATATCCCAGGAGAAGGACACAACCTTCAGGAGCATAGTGTTGTTCTGATCCGTGGAGGAAGAGTAAAAGACCTTCCAGGTACAAGATACCATATCGTAAGAGGAACACTTGATACAGCAGGTGTTGCTAAGAGAAGACAGGCTCGTTCTAAATACGGTGCTAAGAGACCAAAAGATGCTAAGAAATAAATCTATTGCATAGACAACAGATAAGATTTCAAACCAATTAAAAATGTAATCACAAACAGAACTATGATTATGTAAGTTGCAAGGTATATATATGTATGCCCTATGCACTACACAGTATCATTAGAAAGACACATGTGAGTACCGATGAATTAAATTAAGATGTTTAAGGAGGGAAGGACCGTGCCACGTAAAGGACATACTCAGAAAAGAGACGTATTAGCGGATCCAGTATACAACAATAAAGTGGTAACCAAGCTTGTCAACAACATTATGCTTGATGGTAAGAAGGGTGTTGCACAGAAAATCGTATACGGAGCGTTTGAAAGAGTTGAAGCAAAAGCCGAAAAGCCAGCTATCGAAGTATTTGAAGAGGCTATGAATAACATCATGCCAGTACTTGAGGTAAAGGCTAGACGTATCGGAGGAGCTAACTACCAGGTACCAATCGAGGTTAGACCTGAGAGAAGACAGACTCTTGCACTTCGTTGGCTGACAGTATACTCTCGTGCTAGAGGAGAGAAAACAATGGAAGAAAGACTGGCTAACGAAATCCTGGATGCAGCAAACAATACAGGCGCATCTGTAAAGAAGAAAGAAGACATGCACAAGATGGCAGAAGCAAACAAAGCATTTGCTCATTATCGTTTCTAATTATAGGAGGAAAAAATCTTGGCTGGAAGAGAATATCCATTAGAGAGAACAAGAAATATCGGTATTATGGCGCATATCGATGCTGGTAAGACTACTCTTACCGAGCGTATCCTGTACTATACCGGTGTTAACTATAAGATTGGAGATACTCACGAAGGTACTGCTACCATGGACTGGATGGAACAGGAGCAGGAAAGAGGTATCACAATCACTTCTGCGGCTACAACATGCCACTGGACACTCGAAGAGTTCACAAAACCTAAAAAGGGAGCTCTTGAGCACCGTATCAATATCATTGATACTCCGGGACACGTTGACTTTACTGTAGAGGTTGAGCGTTCACTCCGTGTACTGGACGGCGCTGTCGGCGTCTTCTGTGCTAAGGGTGGTGTTGAGCCTCAGTCAGAAAACGTATGGCGTCAGGCTGACACATACAATGTACCAAGAATGGCATTCATCAATAAGATGGATATCCTGGGTGCCGATTTCTACAATGCAGTAGACCAGATTAAGACCAGACTTGGAAAGAACGCTATTTGTCTTCAGTTACCAATCGGTAAAGAAGATGACTTCAAGGGAATCATTGACCTGATGGAAATGAAAGCTTACATCTACAACGATGATAAGGGAGATGATATTTCCGTTACAGATATCCCGGAAGATATGGCAGACGACGCAGAACTTTACCATACAGAAATGGTAGAAAAGATCTGCGATCTTGATGACGATCTGATGATGCAGTATCTTGAAGGTGAAGAACCATCTATCGATGATATGAAGAAAGCACTCAGAAAAGCAACTTGCGAGTGTACAGCAGTTCCTGTTTGCTGTGGATCAGCTTACAGAAACAAAGGTGTACAGAAACTCCTTGATGCAATCCTTGAGTACATGCCTGCACCAACAGATATCCCACCAATCGAAGGTGTGGATGAGGATGGAAACGATGTTGTAAGACATTCTTCAGACGAAGAGCCATTCTCAGCACTTGCATTCAAGATTATGACAGACCCATTCGTTGGTAAGCTGGCATACTTCAGAGTTTACTCTGGTACAATGAACTCAGGTTCTTATGTACTGAATGCTACAAAGAATAAAAAAGAGCGTGTTGGACGTATCCTTCAGATGCATGCCAACAAGCGTGAAGAGCTTGATAAAGTATATTCAGGTGATATCGCAGCCGCTATCGGATTTAAATTCACTACAACAGGTGATACAATCTGTGACGAGCAGCATCCTGTAATTCTGGAATCAATGGAATTCCCGGAACCAGTTATCGAGCTTGCTATCGAGCCTAAGACAAAAGCTTCCCAGGGTAAACTTGGTGAATCTCTTGCAAAACTGGCTGAAGAAGACCCTACATTCCGTGCTCATACTGATCAGGAAACTGGACAGACAATCATCGCCGGAATGGGAGAGCTCCATCTTGAAATTATCGTAGACAGACTTCTTCGTGAGTTCAAGGTAGAAGCTAACGTAGGTGCTCCTCAGGTTGCTTACAAAGAAGCATTTACAAAACCAGTTGATATTGATAGCAAATATGCTAAACAGTCAGGTGGACGTGGACAGTACGGACACTGTAAAGTTAAATTTGAGCCAATGGATGTTAACGGTGAGGAAACATTCAAATTCGAATCTACTGTAGTTGGTGGAGCTATTCCTAAGGAATACATCCCAGCTGTAGGCGAAGGTATCGAAGAGGCTATGCAGTCTGGTATCCTTGGAGGATTCCCGGTTGTAGGTCTTAAGGCTAACGTATATGACGGATCTTACCATGAAGTCGATTCAAGTGAAATGGCTTTCCATATTGCAGGTTCTCTTGCATTTAAGGATGCTATGAAGAAGGCATCTCCAGTTCTTCTTGAGCCTATCATGAGAGTTGAAGTTACTATGCCAGAAGAGTACATGGGTGACGTTATTGGAGACATTAACTCACGTCGTGGACGTATCGAAGGTATGGATGACCTCGGTGGTGGAAAGATCGTTCGTGGATTCGTTCCATTGTCAGAAATGTTTGGATACTCTACAGATTTACGTTCCAGAACACAGGGACGTGGTAACTACTCAATGTTCTTCGAGAAATATGAGCCAGTACCGAAGTCTGTACAGGAGAAGATTTTATCCAGCAAAAATGACTAATTATTTATAAAATGCTTGAAAAAGTGCTACATTTGAAATATAATCAAATGTAGCCGAGCAAACGAACAATTTGTTAATATGCCATATGGCACTAAATTAAGGAGGATATTCAAAATGGCTAAAGCTAAATTTGAAAGAACAAAACCGCATTGTAATATCGGTACTATCGGTCACGTTGACCACGGTAAAACAACTCTTACAGCTGCTATCACAAAGACACTTGCAGCAAGAGTTGAAGGAAACGCTGCTGTAGATTTCGAAAATATCGACAAAGCTCCAGAAGAAAGAGAACGTGGAATCACAATCTCTACAGCTCACGTTGAGTATGAGACAGAGAAACGTCACTATGCACACGTTGACTGCCCAGGACATGCTGACTACGTTAAGAACATGATCACAGGAGCTGCTCAGATGGACGGAGCTATCCTTGTTGTAGCTGCTACTGATGGTGTTATGGCTCAGACAAGAGAGCACATCCTGCTTTCTCGTCAGGTAGGTGTTCCTTACATCGTTGTATTCATGAACAAATGTGACATGGTTGACGATGAAGAACTTCTTGAATTAGTAGAAATGGAAATCCGTGAACTCCTTGACGAGTATGAATTCCCAGGAGATGATACTCCAATCATCCAGGGATCAGCTCTTAAAGCTCTTGAAGATCCAATGTCAGAGTGGGGAGACAAAATCATGGAACTCATGGATGCTGTAGATTCTTACATCCCAGATCCAGAGCGTGATACAGATAAGCCATTCCTTATGCCAGTAGAGGACGTATTCTCTATCACAGGACGTGGTACAGTTGCTACAGGTAGAGTAGAGCGTGGTGTTCTTCATGTATCTGACGAAGTAGAAATCGTTGGTATTCACGAAGAGACTAAGAAGACTGTTGTAACAGGTGTTGAAATGTTCCGTAAACTTCTTGATGAAGCTCAGGCTGGTGACAACATCGGTGCACTTCTTCGTGGTATCCAGAGAACAGAAATCGAAAGAGGACAGGTTCTTTGTAAACCAGGTTCAGTAACATGCCATCACAAATTCACAGCTCAGGTATACGTACTGACAAAAGACGAAGGTGGACGTCATACTCCATTCTTCAACAACTATCGTCCACAGTTCTACTTCAGAACAACAGACGTAACAGGTGTTTGCGACCTTCCAGAAGGTGTTGAAATGTGCATGCCTGGTGACAACGTAGAAATGACAATCGAACTGATTCACCCAGTTGCTATGGAGCAGGGACTTCGTTTCGCTATCCGTGAAGGTGGACGTACTGTAGGATCAGGACGTGTTGCTACAATCATCGAGTAATACAATCTGAATATAGATTTGTTATCGCAAGATAACGTTGTGTCCAAACGTAAGATACCCCAGAAACCTTGTGTTTCTGGGGTTTTTCTGTTGCTTAAAAAAGTTAAATAAGTCGGAAAAGAATAACGAATGATAAAGAAAAACGGTTGCCGGGAGAGAGTCCTGACAACCGTTTGTGATAACAGAATGATAACAAAATTTTGAAAGTTGATTGACAAATTTGAAATCAATGCTACACTACCACTATAATTAAGTTAGCAATAGGTTCTGGTTCGATTCCAGATATCGCCACCATATTAGGAATTCTTTTGAGTTCTATGATTTCGGGAATAGTATATGACATCGAAAAGTGCATTTACAAGAAAGGAATTGATATTATGAAAAAAGAAATCTTATTAGTAGGTCTGGGTATTTGCGGCGATATGGTGTAATGGTAGCATGGAATAATAAGCAATTCCCCCAGACCACCAAAAATAAAGAGCTCTTCGTGAGCTCTTTTTCTTATGCACAAAATTAAGTCAGATCATATGTCTTGATGTCATTGCCTTCAGTGCCCTTCTTAACGATAGTATGGCAACCTATCGTAGTTCCCATAGCACGCAGTTTCCATTCTTCCTGGGTAGCGTTGAGCTTATCCAGTTCTTCCTGTCTTTTATCTTCATCTTCAATAGCTAATATTTCAGCTTTTTCCTTTTCATAGACACTTTTAAATTGACACCATTTCCTGAAAAAGTCCTGCATTGTAGGATTATCAAAAGTCAGTGAAATCTTCTGCTCAGGTGTCTCGGCAAGTGAGAGGTTCACTGAATTATCAATAGAAAACAACAGAGAGAGTACATCTCCGACTGTTTCAATATTAAAATCCAGAAAAACACTTACATTTAATCCCAGCGCAGTTGCTATCTTTTCTAACTGATCCGGTTTTGGATTTCGGATTCCAAGTTCATATTTTCTGATCGTACCTACGTTAATGCCGGACAGCTCGGCTAACTGTATCTGACTGTATCCTCTGAATTCCCGGTATGCCCGGATTTTTTTACCTACCATAACATGCTGCCTCCTTAATAATATTTGTGCTTCTATTCTAGCACAAAAGTGAATGATACAAAAGAGTGAGATTTAACAAATTGCTGATACGCAAGCAATATGCATGGAATTGAAAAAATAAATTCGCAAATGTTTATTGACAAATTCACAAAAGTGAATTATTATAAGAGAACAACGTAAGAGTCACAAAAGTGACTGGAAAGGAGGACGCTATGAGAACTAATTATATGATGAATGTTGATGATGTCATGGAAGAATTAGGTGTGAAACGCAGTAAAGCATATTCTATTCTGAAGCAGCTCAATGATGAACTGGCAAAGGAAGGATATGTAGCAGTTCGTGGAAAGATTCCACGTCCCTACTGGGAAACAAAATTTTATGGATGCTCTCAGAGAGCAGTATGAAGGAGGAGTTAAGATGTCAGCTTACAAGGACAAAACACAGGGAACCTGGTATGTG